>CALGBJ010000041.1 GCA_937877385.1 uncultured bacterium | reverse complement strand
ATCACAAATTCTAAACATTTGGGATTTGGAATTTGGGATTTAGAATTTCGTTTAGAATTTCGAATTTAGGATTTGGGATTTCAAATTGGGTTTTACACTTTGCACTTTGAGTTTTACACTTACATTTGGATTTTTTAATCTCTTAAAAGAACCTCTTGAACATATTTTTTGACAACTTTCTGGCTCTCTTCTAATTCTTTCTGACTGGCTGGAAAAAAATTATTATCCTCTTTAACAAATTTTCTCCCGGTAAAGTTTTGAATAACAAATCTTTTTGCTCCTTTAATTATCTCGCCTATTTTTTCAAAATCATCAATCACTAAAAGCGGTCTAACAAAAGTCGTTCGGAATTCATAATCAATCCCTGAACTTTTTATCAATTGAACGCTTTCTTTTAATTTATTTAAATCAACTTTAACTCCACCAATTATCTCTTCATACTTTTCAAATGGACCTTTAATATCAACAGCAAGATAATCTAACAAATTCTTTTCAAAAAGTTTCTCTAAAACTTCTGGCTTTGAACCATTAGTATCAAGTTTTACTAAATAGCCAAGTTTTTTGACTTTTTTCAGAAAAATCTCTAAATCTTCCTGAAGGGTTGGCTCGCCGCCAGTAACTTCAACACCTTCTATTTCTCCTTTTCTTTTTTTTAAAAAAGCAAAAATTAAATCCTCCTTAATTAAAGAAGAATATCTTTCTTTTAAAACTAATTCAGGATTATGGCAAAAAGGACAACGAAAATTACAACCTTGAGTAAAAATAATAGTTGAAATTTTACCAGGATAATCTATCAGAGAAATTTTTTGCCAGCCACCAATTTTCATTCTTTGATTTTGAAAGTTTTTCTTTCTTTAAACTCCTCTTGTTTGCCATCATTCCATTGATTGACTGGTCGCAAATAGCCAACTACCCTTGAATAAACTTCACAATTGGCTTTGCATTTTGGACAAACATACTGCTCCCCAGGCAAATAGCCACAATTCGGACAAATTGAAAAAGTCGGCGTAATAGTCAGATAAGGCAGATTAAATTTTTCAAAAACCTTCTTGACCAATTTTTTAACAATCTCTGGCTGGGAAATTTTTTCACCAACAAATAAATGAACAACAGTCCCACCAGTATACATACATTGAAACTTGTCTTGAAGTTCAATGGCTTCAAAAATATCATCAGTATAATTAACTGGCAATTGAGTACTATTAGTGTAAAAAGGCCTTTCCTGAGTACCAGCCGTAATAATATCAGGATATTTTTTGAGATCTATCTGAGGTAAACGATAAGAAACTCCCTCGGCTGGCGTGGCTTCTAAATTATAATTGTTGCCTGTTTCTTTTTGAAATTCAATTAATTTCTTTCTCATAAAATCAAGGATTTCCAAGGTAAACTTTCTTGATTTCTCTGAAGCAATATCTTCACCAAAAAGATTCAAACAGGCCTCATTCATCCCTACCAAACCAATAGTTGAAAAATGATTCTTCCACCATTGACTAAATTTTCTCTTTATTCCTGAGAGATAATATCGCGAATAAGGATAAAGTCCTTTATCAGTTAACTTTTCTAGAGTTTTTCTTTTGATTTCCAAAGAATTCTTAGCCAAAACCATCAATCTCTCCAATCTTTTCTTAAACTCTTTCTTACTCTTAGAAAGATACCCCAAACGCGGCATATTAATGGTAACAACCCCTATTGAATTTCCTGACCAACAAACTTTTCCATTTCTTCTAACAAATACTGTATGGTTTTTTACCTGACAGCAATAAACCTTTCCTTTATAGTAAACTCTTTCAATATTCCTTTCCCTTAATCTATAATAGTTTGCTTTCTGGACGCCAATTGTATAAAGAGGACCACTAACAACTTTTCTTCCATTTATTTTAGAAACTTTTCCTCTTTTATTTACTTTAAGAGTAGCCAACCAACCTAATTTTAAGATTATTTCTTGCAAATCATCAGCCAACTTTTTAGAAGAAGTCCAGTAATTAATTTGACCAGTAGTCTTCCTTATATAACCATCTCCTTTCACCAGCCAATCAAATAAGATTTTCAATTGCTCTTTAGAAAGAGACTTAATTTCTTTAGGAATAAACTTTGTATATTTATTGCCAAACTGCCGAAGATAAGCCCAAAGTTGTTTATTGCAAATTATCAAATTATTCTCTTCTTCATAATAGTTAAAAGGGAGCTTGTCTAGAACTTTTTTGATTTCCTCTTTTTTCTCTCTATTAATTTGAGTAATGATAACTCGATAACCATGCCTTTTAGCATTTTTTTCATTATCAGCACTTCCCTCAGCCAACCAAAAACCAAAGAACTTTAACCAATCATTCATCTTTATTCTCAAAGGAGGTTGCTCATATCTTATCCTTATCCTCTGTCTGTTACCATAATTTTCATTAAGACAAATATTGTAAATGGTTACCGGATTACAATTGAACACTTTTCCTATTTGATAAAAGCTTTTTCCTTTTCTTCTCATCTCCCGAATATACCCTATCTCTTGATCAGAGAAACGAGAAGGTGATCCGCTCCCCTGAAGTATAACTACTGGAGGAAGTTCAAAATATTCTTGCCTCTTACCTAACCATATTCCTTTTTTAGGAATAAGGTCTCGAGAAGGACTAAAGTCCTTTGCTTCAACAAAAGTTCTTCTCTTCTTGTACTTTTTGTCAACAACCATTCGGTGATTAGGAGTAACTAGTAAATCAAGAGATTTTGCTTTAAATTCAATCATTTCGCCTTCGTAGTCATAATTGAAAAGTTGTTCTGGTTGATGAAGTTCAATTCGATTATTCTCACTTAAAGTAAATACCTTGTCTTCCATCTTTAAATCTTTAAACAATTTCCAACCATCTTCAGTTAAAATCTCTGTCTTTTCGTCATAACAGCCAGTCAACGGGCTTGAACCAAAAAGACCACCGCCTCGCTTCTCGAGTTTGCGGTTGTCAATCCTCAACCGGCAACAATTATGAGTAATTGTTCCCAAAGAATGAACAAAAAGATGATTCTTATCAAGTTCTAAATCAAAAAATGTCTGAGGATAGGAAAGATTTTTCACTTCAACTTTCTTTACTCGGCTAATATAATAATCACTATCTTCAATTCTTCGACTTAATTGAGTTACAGCCCTATATTTCCTTAATGTCTCAAGACCAACCATTCTTGATTTTCTAAGCCCTGGCACTAAATAAGTAGATTTAGCCAAAAAGCCAGGCACTCTTTGGGATAGCGTTTGAGATAACAAAAAGTTAGAATCTTTGTCTCTCTCTTTACAACTATGCTGAAGATAAATAATTTGACTACTTCTCCTTTGCCGATAAGTAACTGGCTTGCCTATTAAAGAGTAAAGAAGAACTAAATCTCTGGCTAACTCTTTGTCATTAATATGAATTTCTTTTCTTTTTAAATAACCATCTCCCTTAAAATGATAAAGGAGAAAACTTTCTATAACTTTTAAAGGAGAATTAAATAAAATATCAGGCAAACGGCCATATTTCCTAAAACCGGCCTGCCATAAAATCCTTGCCAAATCTGCTTTATAAAGATAAAGATAATAAGAATGATAACGAGGATCTTTCCTTTCTTTAACCTCTAAATCGAAAACTTTTTTAATCAAACTTTTAATTTCCTCAACATTTTCTTTGGTTTCAGAATTAAAAGTAAATTGCAAACCTCTAGGCAAACCAAATGTTTTAAGATTTTTTCTTGTTTCAAATAAATAATTGCCATCGGCTGTGAAATAACCTAAAATCTTTGCTAAGTCCTCATTCAAAACTAATTTATCATTTAATTTCTGGTACTCGCCATCATCATTTAGACTAGAAGATTTCTTTAGTCCTAACAAATAATCTCCCTCTTTAACATCTTCAGCAAATTTATTTATCAAACCTTCTGGAGTTAAAACCGGCACAAGATGCTTGCTGGAAACTTTTATTCTTTTACCTTCATTAGTAAAAATAGTCACTAGTTTGTTGTCTTTTACTTTCAAAAATCTAATCACCTTAGCCCACTCTGTTCTTCCTGTTTGATAATTTAAAGAAAGCACCTCCAAATTTTTTTCGGGCCGACAATCACTCCAACCATCCCTATCAAATTCTGATCCCCTATAATTCTCAACTATCTCGCCAATTTTCCTTCTTTTTACTTTTCGATTATTTCTAATCAAAACTTCCTCCTCAGGATAAAGACACATACTCCTAATATCTTCTGGTTTCATATCTGAATTGATGAAATTAGCGAAATAAGGCAAGCCATATTTGGCTGTCACTCGCCAAAGAAGATCAAGATTTTTATTGCCCCAATCAAAATCCTTAGTAATATTGTAAGTTGGAATAGGAAAAGAAAAAACTCTACCTTTGCCATCTCCTTCCAAGAAATTTTCTAAAAGGGCTTTGTTAAAAATATCTATTTCTTTTTGAAACTCTTTATAAGTTTTATCTTGAAGTTTACCGCCAATTAAAACTGGCGAATTAGCCAGTTGTGGCGGAGGCGTCAAATCTAAAGTTATATTAGAAAAAGGCGTCTGAAAACCAACTCTTGTTGGCACATTCATATTGAAAAGAAATTCTTGAAGAGCTTGGGAAACTTCTCGATAAGAAAGTTTGTCATAGTAAATAAACGGCGCCAACAAAGTATCAAAATTAGAAACAGCCACTGCCCCAGCTGTCTCTCCTTGGAGTGAATAAAGAAAGTTAACTAATTGACCTAAGGCCGAATGAAAATGTTTGGCCGGCTTTGATTCAATTTTGCCTGGCACGCCCCCAAACCCTTTCAAAAGCAAGTCATACAAGTCCCAGCCAACACAGTAAACTGAAAGATTAGAAAGATCGTGGAGATGAAAATCTCCTTCTTCATGAGCCCTTCTAATTTCCTCTGGATAAATTTTATTAAGCCAATAAGTAGAAATAATTTTTGAAGAGACATAATTATTCAAACCCTGAAGAGAAAAGGTCATATTGGAATTCTCTCTAATCTCCCAAGTAACTTTTTCTAAGTATTTATCAACTAAACTAACATCAGCTTGACTAACAATCTCTCTTAATTGACGATGCTGTTCTCGATAAATAGCATAAGCCCTAGCTGTTTTCCAAAAAGGAGAATTAAAAAGAACCAACTCAACAATATCTTGAATTTCTTCTACTGTTGGCGTTTTCTTGTCTTTAAGAACCTCCTTGGCTAAAAGAAGAACTTTGGCTGTTAGCTTTTCAGCTACTTCTCTACCAAATTCACCAGTGGCTTGACCGGCTTTTTCAATGGCCTGGATTATTTTCTCGCTCTCAAATTTAACTTTTCGGCCATCTCTTTTAATAATTTTGCTAAATAATCTTTTAGTCATTTTGAAAAATTAATTTTACCTTTCATCTTTTTCCTGTCAAAAGGCATTTTCCACAATTTACATTTTTTCTGGCAAAGAAATACCTAAAATTTCCAAACTTTCTTGAAAAACTCTTTTAGTTGCTTTAACTAAAACTAATCTCGAATTTCTGATTTCCTTTTGACTGACTAAAACTGGACAATTTTCGTAAAATCTATGAAAAACCCCAGCTAAAGAAACAAGCCAAGAAACCAACTGGTGGATATTCAAACTCTCAGCAATTTCTTCTTTTAAGTCATCAAACTTTATCAACTCTCTTAAAAGTTCCTTTTCACTCATTTCCTCGAATCTTAAATTAGCTAAGTCAACTTTCTCCTCTTGGCTCTTTTTAAGAATACCATTTATCCTCACCCAGACATATTGCAAATAATAAAGAGGATTTTTTTGCGATTTTTCTTTGACTAAAGACAAATCAAAATCCAATTGACTTGTCGGTGATCTCATTAAAAAGAAAAAACGACTAACATCCAAACCAATTTCTTCAATTAATTCTTTTAAAGAAAGATACTTTCCCATTCTTTTGGACATTTTCTCTTTTTTCTGGCCTCTTTTTAAATTGACCATCTGAACAATAATTATTTCCAATCTCTCTTTTTTAAGAAAACCTAATGATTTCAAAGCGGCCATCATTCTTTTTTTGTGACCATAATGATCAGCCCCCCAAACATTAATCATCCTTCTGAAACCTCTTTCAATCTTGGTCAAATGATAAGCAATATCACTCAAAAAGTAAGTCGGCAAACCATTAGAACGAATAATCACTCTATCTTTCTCGTCACCGTAGCTTTTGGTTTTCAAATAAAAAGCCCCTTCTTTCTCATAGAGAAGATTTCTTTTTTTTAACAAAACAAGGGTCTTTTCAATAATTTTTTTCTGATAAAGCGACTCTTCACTGAAGAAATTATCAAAATGGATTTTTAATTTATTTTTAATGAAATCTTCGTTTTCTTTCTGAATAATTTTTGCTAAAAAATAACCAGCCTCCTTTTCGTCTTTAAATTTATTTCTCTCACCTTTCAATTTCTCGATTAAAGAGACAAGATAATCGCTTAAATAACTTTTCCCTCGACCAAGAAAAGTTTTTCCTAATTCCTGAATCTGTAAAGAATTTTTAGCATTATTAACATAATATTCGGAAAAAACTTCATAACCACATTTTTTCAAAAGCCGAGCTAAAGAATCGCCCAAGAAACCACCCCGAGCATTACCCAAAGTCAATTCACCGGTTGGATTAGCAGAAATAAATTCCAAAATTACTTTTTCTTTTTTCTTTGCTCTCCTTTCTTTAAAAAGAAAAATCAATTTCTCCACTAAAATTTTCTCTGAAAGAAAAAAATTAAGAAAACCATTAAGAAAATAAACCTTCTCAAAAAGAGAACCGAATTCTTTATCTTTCTCAATTTTTTTAATAAAAAGAGAGGCTACTTCTTTTGGTTCTTTCTTTAGTTCTTTAGCCGCTACCAAAGGGAAGTTTGTGGAAAAATCACCAAAATTTCTTTCTTTGGGCCAAGTCAAAGAAAAATCAATTTCAGTCAAAAAAATTTCTTTAACCTTCTTTTTTAAAAGAGTTTCTATTTTCTTCTTGTCCATTTTTTAAAAATTATTAAAGTCATCAGTTGGCGAGTTTTCTTCTTTGGAAACCAAAACCTCTCTTGGCTTAGCTCCTCTGGCTGGACCAACCACTCCCCTTTCTTCTAAAAGATCAAGAAGACGAGCTGCTCGAGCATAGCCAATTCTCAATTTTCTCTGCAACAAAGAAGCTGAGGCCTTACCAGTTTGAACAATTATCTGATAGGCCTCCTGGTAAAGCTCATCATCATCAGCCGGAGCAAAATCATCAAAAGAAATTTTTTCTTTAGTCAAACTTTCTTCTAACCCTTCACTTAAAGAGCCGGCCGGTACCTCTTCTTGCCCTTTGTATTCTTCTTGCCAAAAAGCAACTAATTTTTTAATCTCTTTGACTGAAACAAATGGTGCTTGAATCCTTTTTGGTTTGGAAAGTTCGGCTGAAAGGAAAAGCATATCTCCTCGACCAAGCAGTTTCTCAGCGCCAGCCATATCTAAAATCGTCCTTGAATCAATCTGACTAGCTACCTGAAAAGCTATTCTTGAAGTAATATTGGCTTTAATCAAACCGGTAATTACTTCGGTTGAAGGTCTTTGAGTAGAAACTACCAAATGAATACCAGTTGCCCGAGCCATTTGAGCCAATCTAACAATTGAAGCCTCTATTTCTCGAGGATAATTACTCATTAAATCTGCTAATTCATCGATAACGGCTACCAAGTATGGCTCTTCTGTCTCGCCTTGTTTTCTTTTCTTTTCATTATAAGCAAATAAATCTCTAACCTTTTCTCTTAAAAGTAATTCATAACGATTCTCCATTTCTGAGCAAAGCCAATTCAAAGCCGAAATCGCTTTTTTGGCTTCAACAATAACTGGCGAAATTAAATGAGGCAAACCTTCATACAAACTAAGTTCTACTTTTTTAGGATCAATTAAAATAAGAGATAATTCTTCGGGGGTATTTTTGAAAAGCAAAGAAGAAAGCAAACAATGAATACAAACTGATTTACCTGAACCGGTCGAACCAGCAATCAAAAGGTGGGGCATTTTATTCAAATCGGCATAAAAAGGCAAACCAGTCACGTCTCTGCCCAAAGGAAAAACTAAAGGCGGAGAAAGTTTAAATTCTTCTTTAGCCAAAAGCGGAGCCAATCTAACTACCGAGACAACTTTGTTTGGCACCTCTATCCCAATCAAGGATTTTCCAGGAATAGGTGCTTCTATCCTAATAGGATGAGCTGCCAAAGATAAAGCGATTTCATTAGTCAAAGCAGTTATTCTCGTCAATCTTGTTCCTTCAGCCGGTCTAAAAGAATAACGAGTGACAGTTGGCCCAACATCTACTTCGGCCAAATCAACACTAATGCCAAAACTAGCCAAAGTTCTCCTAATAATATTGGCGCTAACTTTAATATCAGTTGACTGCGGCTTTTCTTCTTTGCTGGTAAAAATATCTAAAGGAGGAAAAATTTTTTCTGTCTTGCTTTTCTTTTTTTTAGAAAAAGAAAAGTTCAAACCAATTTTCTTTTCCTCGGCCAAAGATATTTCTTTTTCAGGCAGAATCTCTTTTTCAATCTCTTCTCTTTCCTCTTCTTCCTCTTTTCTATCCTTGCTTATTTCTTGAGACAGTTCCTTTTTTCCCTTCTCTTTTTCTTTTTCTAAATCTAAAGAAATCACTTCTTCTTCTTTCTTTTTCTTAAAAAACTTTGCCAATTTCAGAGGAACATCCAAAGCCATTAAAAGACCAATAATCAGAAAAGACAAATAAAAAACCAAACTACCAGCAAAGGCAAAAAGCCCTTCCAATTTTGCTCCTAAATCACCAAAAAAACCTCCTTTGCCTGGAGAAAATAAAGAAATTAAAGAAAGAAAAGAAAAGAAGAAAAAAGAACCGCCGAGAATGGTTGTTAAATAAAGATGATGAATCCTTTCAGAAAGAAAAAAGACCAAAGAAAGAAAAAAGAGAGTTAAAGGGAAAAACCAAAAACCCCAGCCAAAAAGAAAACGACCAAATTGATTTATTTTTTGACCAACCAAACCAGTCAAGTTAAAACCGCTTAAAAAAAAGAACAAAGAAAAAGCAAGAAAAATAACCCCAACAATACTCTTTTTGGTCTCTGACTTAAGAGAAAAAATCTCTTTTTTTCCTCCGGGAATTATTTTTTTTGTTTTTTTTAGCGGTTCCTTCTTATTGGGCATCTTTATGAATTCTAAATCATCTAAAAAATTATTTCAACTTTGTATAAGATGAGTGCATCTTTGGCAATTAGCAATTGGCTATTGGCAGTTGGCAATTAGCGATCATCAAACAAAAATAAATTCTAAATTCGAGATCCTAAATTCTAAACTTCTTGTTTAAAGTTTAAGGTTAAAAGGTTAGGAAGCCAGTTTGGTAAAGAGGTTAGGAAGTTGGTGTTATTACCTATTTTGTTTTTTTATTTGCGTTTTGTTCTATATTTCTAACTTCCTAACCCAACTTCCATACCGGCTTCCTAACCCTCTAACTCTTTACTACTTACTTGGTTGTTTAGAATTTGTAATTTTGAATTTAGAATTTGTTTGAAATTTGGGATTTGGAATTTGTAATTTTAACTAAAGGTCCTTCTGATTATTTCTTTAAAAACCCTTCCTCTTTCTTGATAGTTCTCAAAATAATCCAAACTGCTAGCTGCTGGCGAGAAAAGAACTATTCCTCTATCAAAAGAAAGATTCTTTTTGATTTCTTGACCAATTTTTTTAAAATCAGACAAAATGATTTTTTTAATATCTTTTGGCAAAAGCTTCTTTAGTTGATCTTTATTTTCGCCAAAAAGAATAACTAATTTTATTAATTTATTTTTCTTCTTAATTGTTGAACAGAGTTTTTGATAATCAAACCCTTTATTCTTTCCGCCAAGAATTAAAATCATTGGCAAAGAAAAACTTTTAATGGCTTCAACAGTAGCTAAAGGGTTAGTCGCGCTGGAATCGTTATAGAAAATTATTTTCTCTTTTTGGAAAAATTTCTCTAAGCGATGTTTGTCTGGTCGATAACTTTTAACTATTTTAGCAATAACCTCTTTTTTTATTCTTAAAGAAGAAGCTAAGAGAACGCTTCCTAAAATATCTTTTTTTAGATGTCTTCCAGGCAATTTTATTTCTTTTTCTGACAAGATTTTTCTCTCTTTATTTTTTATCCTCACTTTTAACCAACCGTTTTCAAAGAAAGCATTACTTTTTTTATTACTAAGAGAAAAAAATAGTTTTTTGGCTTGATTTATCTTTTCAACCCTCTTCTTCAAAGACAAATCGGCAATGGCTAAATCTTTTTTCTTTTGAAATCTAAAAATATTTAACTTAAGTTGCTGATATTCTCTCAAAGAAGAGTGATAATCAAGATGGTCTTTGTCTAAATTTGTTAGCAGGGAAATTCGAGGAGATTTTTTTAAGTTTTGAAGCTGAAAACTTGAAAGCTCAGCTATCATAATTGTTTTCTTGTCTGCTTTTTCTAAAAAAGAAATTAGAGGTTTGCCAATATTCCCTCCTAAAAAAACTTTTTCTCTTGATTTGGCTTTCTTTAAAATTCGGTAAATCAATCTAGCTGTTGTTCCTTTTCCTTTGGTGCCGGTAACGCCAATAATTTTCCCTGGAAAATTATCAAAAAACAATTCCGTAGCCGAAGAAATTTTTTCTTGACACCTTTCAAACTCTCTCCTTTTTGGCGAAATTCCTGGGCTTAAAAAAATTAAATCAAATTCGCTTAAATTTCTTAAATAATTCTCTCCTAATCGTTTTTTAAAAAATGCCGGGATTTTTAATTCTCTTTTTTCATCTAAAATAAAAATTTCTTTTATTTTTTTCTTCTTCAAAAAATTGGCTAACGACCTCCCTTCTTGGCCAAAACCAACAATGGCTATCTTTTTATCTTTTAATTGATTAATTTTCATTACTCAGAACTCAAAACTAATTTAATTATTAATTTAATTAATCCTTGAATTAATTCAAGGATTAATTAAAGATCTTTCCAATTTTTAAAAACCAGACTTAAACAAAAATTGACAGATGACCAATAAATAGTTATAATTTTGAAAAAATGAAGGATAAAAAACTCTCTAAATTAATCAACTCAATTTTAAGCGGGCTTTATCCCCGCTATGCGAAAATTTTAGAAAAAAGATATGGTTTAAAAGACGGCCAACCTCGGAGCTTAGAAGAAATCGGCAAAGAAGAAGGCATCACTAGAGAGAGGGTGAGACAAATCATTGAAAACGGCCAAAAGAAAATTGAAGAAAGTTTCAATGACTCTTCCTTTTTAGATTGGCAGGAATATATCAATTGGGCTAAAAACCACCTTTCTCTTTGGGGAGGAATAAGAAAAGAGGGTTTATTTTTAGACGAAATAAAAAATCACTTTTTTCACCGAGAAAAAGAACGATTCTTAGAAAAGAAAATAAAATTTCTTTTAATCTCTTCACAAAAAATTTTCTTTCAACCTAGAAGTCAAGAAAGGGAAAGTTTTTTCTATTTAAACCAAGAAGCTAAAAAGAGGTTGGAGAAAATTCTCTTTTCTTTTTATAAAAAAATAGAGAATTCAGGAGGAATTGTTGATAGCCAAAAATTTTCTAAAATAATTACTTCTTTAGCTCAAAAAAATTCTTTGAGTGAAAGTACTATTTGCTCTTATCTTTCTTTAGATAAAAGAATTGGCATTAATATCCTAGGAGAAATCGGTTTCAAAGAAAATAATTTTATCAAGCCAAGAAACATCAGGGACCAGGTCTATTTAGTTTTCCGCCAATTAAAAACTCCTCTTCACTTCAAAGAACTTCATCAATTAATTAAAGAAAAAAATCTTTGGCCAAGACAAATCAGCCTTCATACAGTCCACAATGAACTTATTCGCGACCCTCGTTTTGTCTTGGTTGGTAGAGGAACTTATGCTTTAAAAGAATGGGGCTATCAAGGAGGAACAACTAAAGATATCTTGCTAACTATACTTGAGAAATCCAAAAAGCCCTTGAGTTTTGAAGAAATAAAAAAACAACTTGACAAGCAATTTATTTCTAAAAAGAGCACTATTCTTTTAAATTTACAAAGGATGCCTCAAGTTAAAAAACTACCTAATGGCAAATACATCCTTAAGAAAAAAATCAAAGTTTTAAGGGCTTAAACTTAATCTTTCTTTTTCTCAATAATTTGTTTTTCTACTTTCTTTAAAGAAAATTCTTCAAGAACACCTATTCCTAAAAGAACAAAAATTGTCAAAAAGGTAGAAAAAATCGCTAAACGAGTAAAACCAAGGCCAAGAGCCATCCCAATAGCCGCCGAAGACCAAATACTAGCCGCTGTTGTCAAACCAATAACCTTATCTTTATGAACAATTATTGTCCCAGCTCCTAAAAAACCAACGCCAACAACTATACTGGCAGCTATTCGGGAAGGATCCGTACCTCGAGCTGAACCAAAAACATCACTAAAACCAAATTTTGAAAGATAAGCAAAAAGACAAGAACTAAAAACAATTAAAGCATAAGTTCTTGTCCCGGCTGATTTTTCTGAAAGATATTCTCTCTCAAAACCTATCAATAGACCCAAAATAATTGCCAAAAGCAAACGCCAAAGAAAAGAACTATCAAGCATATTTTTTTATCTTCTTCTTTTAGTAGTTTTCTTTTTGGTTGTTTTTTTAGAACTCTTCGCTTTTTTGGCCTTCTTATCAACCGTCTTTTTCTTTGCTCTTTTTGTTTTTTTCACTTCTTTTTTCTTTTTTGTTTCTTTCTTCGTCTTCTTGGCAGCAACTTTTTTCTTTTCTTCAATCACTAGAAAAACTTTATCATCTTCTCTAACTCTTTGCTCAGTTTTTATGCCCACTTCCTGACCAGGTTTAGCTTCTTTAATATCTTGACGATTATACTGAAGAGAAATCACTTTTTGCTGAAAATCAGTCGTTGCTCCTTTAAAACGCAAGACATCGCCGACTTTAATTTTCCCTTTAAGTTTAATAGCGCCAACACCAATAGCTGTAAAGTAATGAGTAACTTTGCCAATTAATTTTTCTGCCATAATTTTTTATCCTCTCAATTAAACGACCTTGAAGAAGATAAAGTTAAATTCTTTTTATTTTTTCTTCTTCTTTTTTAATTACTTTTATTAGTTTGTCTAAAAGTTTAACTGGATCAGAATCATAAACAATTTTTCCCGGACCTCGAAAAGAATTAGCCACAATTCTTCTAATTATATCAGCCGTCCCACCAGTTCCTTCTAAAACACCAATCGGTTTCTCATCTTCAAAAGCAATAGTAAATTCATTAAGGGTGCCTATCCGACCACAAAGAATAATTACTCCATCAGCGGCTTTAGTTAAAATTAAATTTCGGCCAGCATAACCCATACCACTATAAATAATCAAATCGTGATATTTTGTTGGTAACTTGTATTTAGCAGTATGAGATTTTTTGGAAGCGGCTGGCGAGATACCAATAACCAAACCGTTATTTTTTTTAACTGCTTCAGCCACTGCCAAAGGAACACCAGTCGTAGCCCCAGTAACCAAAATCATTTCCCTTTTAGCAATTTCCTTCCCCAATTCTTTGGCAACAACCAGCCAATTCTTACGGCAATGCTTAGTAACAGCCGCTCCAGAAACACAGATTTTGTATTTTTTAGCGTTGTCTTTTATAATTTTTTCTTGAGACATTTTTTACAAAATTTTGCTGCTGGGTTGGCTAACAAAACTTCAACTTCAATTTTCTTTGAGCAACTTTGACATTTGCCAAAATCGCCTTTTTCTATTCTTTTAAGGGCTTCATTAACTTCATCTAATCGCTCTTTCAATTTTTCAATAACGGCTAAACGATTGCCAAATTCTTCATCCTCTTTAGCTTCTCTTTCTTCAAAGTCGCCTTCACCCATTAAAGGTGGTCTAATTTCATAGACATTATTTTTAATTTCCCTAGCTAAAGGAGCCAAAATTTCCTTAAGAAACCTCTTTTCTTCTTGGAGTTCTTTTTTCATTAAGTCAATGAACTTCTTTTTCATTTTTTATTCAATTGGCGTTTGACTGAGTGAGGGTAAATATTTGAGAATAATTTTTAACGATTTCATCGAAGTAAAAACAATCAATTTGTTATCAGTACTTAAGCCAAAATCAAAAGCTAAATCAGGATTGCTGAAGGTTAAAAAGTAAGTTTCAATATCTCCTAATTTTCCTCGACGAAAACCTCTATCACTAGCTTTGCCTGGATCAGCAAAAAAATGAAATTGCCTAAGAGAATAAGCTAAATCTTTTTCATCAATTAAATCTTCAATCAATTTTCCTACCTCATCTCTTTTTCCTTCTTTAATTTGAGCAATATAAGCCAATTGAGGATAATCTTCTGGATAAGTAATAACTAAAGAGAAATCATCTTCAAAAATAGTTTTTAAATCGATATTCTCTTTTGAAGCAACCGAATAAATCTCCGGAATAACTGTTAGAAAGAAATCACTGAATTTTACTGTTTTTTTCTCTAAAGAAAGAAAAAATTCTCTTAAAGTCCCTTTTTCTCCCTGCGTTTCTTGAGAAAGCAAGTGATAAATAACCTCTCGATTAAGAATAGGAATTTCTAAGGTTTTCTTTTCAGCTTCAACTGCTAATAAGCCCTTAAAAGTTAAAGGAGTTGGTTGAGGAGTTAATGATTCAGTCGGCACTGGAGTAACAAAAGGCGTTGGCATTACCTCTTCTGTCTTTTTAACTTTTTTTAGGGCTAAAAAATAGATTAAAAGAAAAGCTACCAAAATAATAAAAATTAAGCCAATTAAAACAATTAGCCATTTTTTCTTAAAGTCGGTTTTTTCTTTTTGAGAAATTTTTTCTTGTGATTCTAAAAATTCTTCGGCCTCGTCTCGAGAAAAACCTCCTTCTTCTGAAGGCAAAGGCACTTCTCTATCTTTCTCCTCAAAAGGAGGAGGACTAAAAAGAGGTTCTTTGTTCTCCTGACTTTCTTTTTCGTCAAAAGTATCAGAAAGGTCAATTTCTCCTTCGCCTCGTTTTACTTTTTCTAAATCAGATTCAAGAGTATGAATTTTTACTTTTTCTTTTTTTTCTGGTTCGGGAAATTTTGCCGCTTCCTGGTTTTGATTGTTTGTTTGATTGTTGTTTGAACCTTCAACCATAATAATTTTTTTAAATTAAACGACTTTAAATAAATTTTAGCAAAAAAATTAAAAAAAGCAAATTAATTTCTTTTATTCTTCATCGAGTATCCTGGCAATTGCCTCAATATCATACTTTCTTTTCTTTTCTTCCTCTTTCTTCTTTTTAATCTCTTCGCTCTCTTCCCCTACTTTTTCTTTTTCTGACTCCTTTTCTAAAACAATTTCCCTTTTGATTTCTTTTTTTGTCCAAAAATAATGTCGATTACTCAAAAAATGATTAATGGCAACTAAAAGAAATTTTTCCAACCTCTGCCCTTCTGGCTTCCAAAAAGCAAAAAGAAAAGCGATTGAACCAGTAATCAAACTTAGAACAAACCAAAAGGTTCCGGAAAAAATAAAATGAGTTAAAAAAATAATCAAACCAGCCCCGGCTAAAAAAAGAAACTGCCTCAAGGTTAAAGGACCAACAATTTTGCTTTCTATTTCAATATATTGAGGAACTTCAAAACGCATTTATTGAATTTTCTTTAATTTCTTTTTTATCTTTTTTGGCGAGAGTTCTCTTATGAAGTACAACTTCGCTCTCCTTACTTTAAACTTCTCTAAAATTTCTATTTTGGCAATTTGAGGAGAGTAAAGAAAAAATGTCTTTTCCACACCGATACCATCTAAAACATTTCTGAGGGTAAAAGTAGTATTGGCATCTTTTTTACCTTTAACTCTAATAACAATCCCCTCAAAAGGCGACAATTTTTCTTTTTTCCCTTCTTTAACTCTCTCATAAACTCTTACTTTCATTCCTGCTTTGATTTCTGGAAGTTCTTTTTTTAGATATTTTTTAATAATTGTTTCGCTTTTTTCCATTTTTGATTATTTATGATTGTTTTCAATCTCCCCCACCTTTATCCTCCCCCTCTTTGAGGGGGAGGACCAAGGAGGGGGTCACCGCTATTTTTTTCACTCCTTACTCCTCTCTTCCAACATAAATCAGAAGAAAGAAAAAAACTTGTTTTTCTTCAGCAATCTGCTTTATTCTCTGATGTTTTTCTTTTTCTGTCAAGAGTAATTTTTTAAAACTGCCTAATAAACCTTAAATCTCCCTTATAAAACAACCTAATATCAGGAATATTGTATTTAATCATTATCAACCTCTCTATACCGGCCCCAAAAGCAAAACCAGTCCATTCCAAAGGATTTATTTTGACATTTGCCAAAACTTTTGGATGGACCATTCCTGCGCCCATTATCTCCAACCATTTATCTGTCTTTTTCGGCTTAATATCTATTTCCACGCTCGGTTCAGTAAAAGGAAAATAGCTTGGCCTAAAGCGAATATCTGTTTCTTCAGAAAAAAATTCATTAAAAAATTCTTTAATAATTGCCTTGAAATTGCCTAAAGAAACTTTTTTATCTACCATCAATCCTTCTATTTGATGAAATTGAATCTCATGACTAGCATCAGTAGCTTCATAACGAAAAACCTTTCCCGGAGCAATAATTCTTAAAGGCGGATTTTTTTTCTCCATATAGCGAATCTGAACAGGCGAAGTATGAGTTCTCAGAAGATAATTTTTCTTTTTCAACCAGAAAGTATCCCAAAGATCTCTGGCCGGATGATTTTCTGGAATATTGAGAGCATCAAAATTATAATAAGGAGTTTCTATCTCTGGTCCATCAGCCACAGCAAAGCCCATTTTCTTAAAAATTTCCTCTATCTGCCAAATAGTTTTGGTAATAAGATGAAGATGTCCTTTTCTTGGTTTAATGCCTGGTTGAGAAATATCAATTTCTTCTTTTTTTAAAATCTCTTCTTCTAACTGCCGAGCAAGAATTTCTTCTTTCCTTCTTATCAATTCAGTCAAAAAGGACTTGGCTTCGTTTATCTCTTTGCCCTTTCTTCTTCTTTCTTCAAGTGCCTTTATTTTTTTAAGGCCTTTTAAGAAAAGAGAAATTTTTCCTTTTCTGCCTAAAATTTCAACTTCAATTTCTCTTAATTCAGCCAAATTTTTTACTTTAGCAATTTTTTCTTTAACTTCTTCAACTAATTGAAATAGTTCCATTTTTTATTTTTCTCTATATTTTATAACCACTCTTCTCTCCGGTTCCTCACCAATACTTTCTGTTTGTAAATCAGGATATTGAGCAATTTCTAAATGAACAATTCTTCTTTGATAAGAATTCATCTTTGGCAAGGTAATTTCTTCTTTAGTGTGAGAAACTTTAAGGGCAATTTTTCTGACGATTTCTCTTAATTTTTCTTCTTTCTTCTTTTTAAGATTATTAAAGTCAAAATAAATAGGGACTATTTCTTTAGTTTTTTTAAAAATAATTTTTCTAATAATAGTTTCAATTGCTTCCAAAACTTCTTCGTTTCGGTTGGCTAAATTTTCCTCATAAGGATGAAAAAGAAGAATTTGCCAAGAATCATCCTTCTTACTAACTTTCACCTCTAAAAGCTCGGGTTTACTAAAAAGATATTTAACAAAACTTAAAATTTTTTCTTTTAATTCATTTTCCTCCATCTTTATTTTTTCCTGAATAAATAAAAACTTTCGACAAAAGAAAATAAATTTGAAACTAGCCAGTAGAGGGCAATAATAGACGGCAAACTAGCAGCAACAACAAAAGAAAAAACTGGTCCTAAGAAAATCATTTGTTCTTGAATTTTTTTAGAAAAACCTCCTGACTGACCAGCCAAAGTTTGTTTGGAAAAAAATTTTGATTGCAGATACTGAGTTAAGCCAGTTAAAAAAGCCAAGAAGAAATTCTTCTGAGAGAGATTAATAATGCCTAAAAATAAAAGATTCACTTGGCCAGGATTGGCAACAAAATGATAAAGTTCTTGACTTAATTTTTCTGGTAAAAAACCTCCCCAAAAAACTCGGTAGAGAGCAAAAATAACCGGTATCTGGATTAAAAAAGCTAAAGTAGCAAAAGGATTAACTCGATGCTTTTTATAGAGGTTTCTCATCTCCTCGGCTTGTTTGGTCAAATCGTTTTTATGCTTCTCTTTAATTTTTTTTAGTTCAGGTGTTAATAAAGCCATCTTCTTTTGTGTTTTCATCCCTTGATATTGAAAGGGAAAAAGAATGACTTTAATTAAAATAGTTAAAATAATCACTGCCAAACCAATGTCTTTATAGGGCAAAATATTGTAAATTAAAATTAATAAGTTAAAAATCGGTTGAATAAAAATTGCATGCCACATAATAAATTCTTCACATTCTACTTTTTTTCCTCTTAAAAGTCAATGTTTTTCTATTTGATTTATTTTTATTTTTCTTTTAGAATTTTAGAAATTTCAAAAAAGCAATGAATTTTTTAAATTTTTTGAAAAATAAATTTAAGAAAAAAATCATCTTCCTTTTTTTATTTTTGGTGATTTCTTGCGGATATTTTTTATTTTTAATAGGAGGACTTTGGGGTTATTTTTCTGCCAAATTCCTTGCTGGCAAAAAAGAAGGCGAACAGCCAAAAATTTTTAAATCTCTGATTATTAAAATAAAAAATTGGCAAATTCATCTTCACCATTGGCTTTACTCTACTCTTCTTCTTATCTTAGGAGTTATTTTGAAATTGCCAATTATCAACAATGAATTATTTCTTGGCTTTTTATTAGGAGTAATTTATCAGGGAATTAACTGCTACCAAGATTGGAAACTCATCATTAAAAAATAATTTCCTTTTTCTTTTAATTAAGACACGATTATATCTTAATTTGAAATTCTAAATTCTAAATTCTAAATCCCAAATTCGAATTTTTAATATTAAACTCGTTAACTCGTTAATAGACAATAAAACAATAAATTTCAATAAATTTCTATAAGTTTCTATGAATATCTATTTGCCAATAGCCAACAGCCAATAGCTAATAGCTAATAGCTAACTGCCAATTGCCAATTGGCAATTGGCAGTTATTGGCTTGCTTTAAAAAAGTTTTTTTGCTATTATGAAAGTGGTCTCGCTTAGGCAAGATCTCGGGTCGAACATCATCTTTCGGGAGCCCGGATCCACTACTCCAGTTCTGAGGAACAGAGTAATGGTATGGGCACCCACCTGGTGTTAAGCCGGGAAATCTCGCCAGGCGAGGCCATTTAAAGAAAAAAATATGATTTTAAAAATAATCCTTTCCCTTATTGCTATTATTTTTCTTTGGTTGGTTTTTGTTTACAACAAATTAATCCGACTTAAAAATCAAGTTAAAGAAGCCTGGGCTGATATTGAAGTTCAATTAAAGAGAAGGTATAACTTAATTCCAAATTTAGTAGAAACAGTTAAAGGTTATGCCTGGCATGAAAAAGAGGTTTTAACCAAAGTAACTGAAGCCAGAAGTAAAGCCATCAAAGCTGACTCTTTAGAAGAAAAAGCTAAAGCCGAAAATTTTTTAACCCAAACTCTTAAAAGTCTCTTTGCCGTAGCCGAAAATTATCCCCAGTTAAAAGCTAGCCAGAATTTTCTTTTGCTCCAGAAAGACCTCACCGACAGCGAGGATAAAATTCAAGCAGCCAGAAGATTTTACAACAGCAATGTTAGAGACTACAATATTGCTCTAGAGAAATTTCCCAACAACTTGATAGTCAAATTTTTCTCTTTTAAAAAATATCCTTTTTTTGAAACAGAAGAGGAAGCCCGAGAAGTGCCCAAAGTGAAATTCTAATTGCCCTCCTCAAACCAAAGGTACTTCTTTCGGTGGGATTAATTCTTTTTTAACTGGTAGAGAAAAATAAAAAGTAGAACCACGATTCTCTACTGATTTAAACCATATTTTGCCTCCGTGCCGACGAATAATATTGCGGCAAATATAAAGGCCCAAACCGATACCTTCAACTTGATGTTTTTTGGCTTTCTCTGAACGGAAAAATTTAGCAAAAACTTTTTCTCTCTCTTTTTCGCCGATACCAATACCAGTATCTCTAACACTAACAATTAAATAAGGTCTTTGAGGATCTTTCTCTACTTTCACTTCAATCTCTCCGTTTTTAACATTATAAAGAATGGCATTTTCTAAAAGATTGTCTATAACCAAACCGATCCTAAACTTATCAAAAAACACTTTTGGCAATCTCTCTTTACTTTTAGAAAAATAAACTTTTAGCGAATGCTTCTGAGCAATATCCAACCATTTTTTTAATCTCTCTTCTATCAATTCCTCTATGTCACCTAATTGGAAATTATAACCAAACCTTCCTTCCTCTATTTTGGCGGCCGAAAGAATTTCATCAACTATCTCAATCAAATTACTAATTGCTCGTTTAAGCTTACTAATCAAAGAAGAAACCTCTTGAGGAAGGTCCTTTCTTTCCTGTAAAATCTGAGACAAAGTTTCTATACCCCATCTAATTTCAGTTGCCGGTGTATTTAAATTATGAGCAGCAATATCTAAAAATTCTGTTTTTTCTTTAAGAAGTTGTCTCTCTCTGGTAGAATCGTGAATAACTTTAACGAAACCAATTATTTTTCCTTTAGCATCTAACAAGCGACCAGAAGAAATATGAAATTCTCTTTCTGGTTCTTTAAAAACCAAATCAAACTCCTCACGAAACTTGCTCTTAACCCTGTTCTTTATTGCCGGTGCCAAAGAAGGAAAAACAACTTGAACCAAAAGTTGCCAAGAGGGCTCTCTTATCAAAGAAGGTTTAATCACCTTGCCAATAACTTCTTTCTTTGACAAAGAGAACATTTTTTCAGCCGAAGAATTAAAAACAGTAACAACAAAATCCTCATCGTAAGCAATAACCGCATCAAGCAAGCCCTCAACTATAGAAAGAATATAGTTTCTTTCTTTGCTTAAAATAAAATATCTTTTGATCAAAGAGAAAATCTGTCTGAAAACTAAAAAAAGAAAGATAGATAAAATTGCTAAAAAAAAGAAACTAAACCAAGAAAACTTAAAAGAATAAAAAACTAAAAAAAGGACAAGAAAAAACAAAAAGAAGAAAAAAGGCCAAAATAAAGAAAGCTCTCTAAAGGTTTTTTTAAAAATTTTCCAATTATTTTTCATTTTTAAAAAATCAAACTCTCTTGTTTTTTCTCTTTTTCAGGAGAAAAAATTTCTAAAAATCTCTGCCAGAGAGTATTAAATTCATATTTTTGAAAAAGTTCTTTTATCTTTTTTTGATTAATTTTTAGAGTTAAATCGCCAAAACTGATTTTTAAACCAAGATCTAAACGAAGAGCAATGAGTTTTTTGCTAAAAAAGGCCTTTTCCTTATTTTCTTTTAAAGAAGAAATAACTTTTTTAGGAAAATCAGCGAATTCTTCTGGCTCTTTTTCTAATTTCTGATAAAGATTTTCTAAAGTTTTAAATTTGGCAATCAATTTCTGAGCCGTTTTCTCGCCAATACCAGGAACTCCGGGAATGTTATCAGAAGGATCGCCCTTAAGGGCTTTAAAATCAACTAAATTAGCTGGCCCTAAAGCAAATCTTTTTCTAACTTTCTTTTCGTCATAAACAATCGACTGACTAAGCCCAGTTTTTAATGTCCAAACTAAAACCTTTTCATTCTTAACCAATTGCAAACTATCCAAATCGCCAGTAACAATAATAACTTTTTCAATTTTTTTATTGTCTTTAAATTTCTCTACTAAACTTCCAATAATATCATCGGCTTCATAACCAACTTTTTCTAAAATTGGCACACCAAAAGCATAAAGAATTTCCTTAACTATAGGAATCTGGGAAACCAACTCTTCTGGCGTCTTCGGTCTTTGAGCTTTGTATTCAACAAATTCTTTATGCCTAAAAGTTTCCTCTGGCCTGTCAAAAGCAACCGCCAAATAGCTTGGCTTGATCTCTTTAAACATCTTAAAAAATAAACTAAAAAAACCATAAACCGC
The DNA here is from genome assembly GCA_937877385.1 of uncultured bacterium. Classification (GTDB taxonomy): domain Bacteria; phylum Patescibacteriota; class Minisyncoccia; order UBA6257; family JAGGUH01; genus CALGBJ01. The sequence continues at coordinate 2,264 of CALGBJ010000041.1, read as the reverse complement.
CTGAATCGGCTGGCCGTTTTTGGTTTTTAATTGAGGCAAAGCATGGAAAGCACGATGAATCAAAGCATTGGCATCAATCAAAACTAATGATCTACTCATTTGTCAAAATTATAAAGATTTCTACCTAAAAGACAAGAGAAAAAACCTGAAGATTTCAAAAAGAAAACTTAGCCAACTCTTCTAAAGCATCTTCAGGAATCTTTATCGGCTTACCTATCGGAGTTTGACCAGGATATTTCCAAGCACTAATAATTCTAACCTTATATCTCTTATCAATTCTATCAATTTCCTTAACTTTCTTTCTTTTAGGAAAAATTATCTGGGCCATCAGCCAAATCTCATAAGGATGTTTTTTTGAACCAGCCGGTTGCATCAAAGCCAAAGTTCTCGGCGCAATACCCTCTTCTACTCTTTGCGGATTCCTCAAAACTCTAACAATCCTCGACTTGCTCAAATTATATTCCCTTAACTTCTCTTGAGAATGCTTAGTCCAAATAATATCTTCCTTTCTAACTAGCATTAGTTATTTTCTTGAGGAAAAGAAAGAAGTTTTGGAAAAAAAGAAGCTCAAATTTATCAAAGAAATCGCGCCAAATCTTTAGAGATTCAGTTTTGTACTCAACCAAAGGGTCTCTTTGACCCCAAGCCCTGATATTAACTGATTCTCTTAAGGATTCCATATCTTCCAAATGCTGAGACCAAAGGTTATCTAAAATTTGCAAACTCAAAACTTTAATTGTTAAGAAAACCTTACTTTTTTCTTCGTTATTTCTTTTTTCGATATCTTTAAATTTCTCTTCAAAAACCTTTAAAGAAATTTCTCTTAAATAAGACTCTAAAAGAGACTGGTCTTCTTTTTCCTTTGCCTCTTTAATCTTCTCTATAAAACTTTCTTTTTCTTGAATTAAACCAAGATTGAGAAACATTTCAGCTAAAGAATTTTCTTGAGGAAGAGAAAAATAACTAAGAGTTATTTTTCTTAAAGAATTAAGAATAATCTTTTTGGCTTTTTCTAAAAGAAGATTTTCTTTTTCAGCTAAAAGAATACTATCTCTTTCTTGATAAAATTTCTCTCTTTGTTTTTGAAGGACTTCATCGTATTCTAAGGTCCTTTTTCTAATATCAAAATTTATGCCTTCAATCTTTTTTTGGGCTTCTCTAACTGCTTTAGCCACCAATTTTGACTCTATTGGCAAATCTTCTGGCATATTTAATTTCTCCATCAATTTTTTTAACCTCTCTGAACCAAAAACTCTTAACAAATCATCTTCTAAAGAAAGATAAAATTGGCTTGAGCCAGGATCGCCTTGCCGGCCAGCTCGACCTCTCAACTGATCATCAATTCTCCTAGCTTCATGCCTTTCTGTACCAAGAACTAAAAGACCGCCCAATTCTTTAACTTTTTTGGCTTCCTCCTCATCGGGAGGATTTCCTCCTAAAATAATATCTACTCCTCGACCAGCCATATTAGTAGCCACGGTCACGGCTTTTAATCGGCCAGCTTGAGCAATAATCGCTCCTTCTTCTTCGTGATGTTTAGCATTCAAAACTTGATGAGGAATATTAAATTGCTCAAACAACCGAGAAACAAATTCGTTCATCTCAATTGAACGAGTACCTATTAAAACTGGCCGACCTTTTTGATAAGCTTCCAAAACTCTCTTAGTTAAATTTCTAAACTTGGCTTTTTTAGTCAAAAAAACCAAATCAGGTAAGTCTTTTCTTATCATTGGTTTATTAGTCGGAATAGAAACAACTTCTAAATGGTAAACCTTATCAAACTCTTCAGCCGAAGGCTGAGCAGTACCTGTCATCCCAGACAATTTTTCATACAAACGGAAGTAATTTTGGTAAGTAATTGTCCCCAAAGTCCTTGATTCGGCTTTAACCGGCACTCTCTCCTTAGCTTCTAATGCCTGATGAAGACCACCAGAAAATCTTCGGCCAGGCATTAACCGACCAGTAAATTCATCAACAATAACTATTTCGTTGTTTTTAACCACGTAATCCTTGTCTTTAAAAAACAAGGCCTTGGCTTTAAGGGACTCATCTAAATAATGAACTAAATGAAAATTATCCGGGCTATACAAATTAGTCACCCCCAGCATTTTCTCAATTTTTCTTATACCAGAAGAAGTCAAACTAACCGAACGAAATTTCTCATCAACTTCATAATCTTCTCCTTCTTTCAACTTTTCAACAATCAAAGCAAATCTCTTGTACCAGTCAGAAGATTGGATATCTGGCTGGCTAATAATCAAAGG
>CALGBJ010000040.1 GCA_937877385.1 uncultured bacterium | reverse complement strand
ATTTTGATATTCCAACATTCTGCAGAATGTTGGAATATCAATAATCCCAAAAATTATTATTTTTGACTTTTTAGATTTCTCGGCATAGTTCATTTAAAGGTCTAGCATAACATAATATAAATTAATTATGGAAAAAGAGAAATGGAAACCAAAATTTTCTGACGAGTATGGTCCAGAGGATATAAAAAAATTAGAAGAAGAAGATAGAGAAAGGGAGAAGATAGAGGAAAAATTGCTACCGGAAATAGTAGAAGAAGTTGAAGAAGAAATAAAAGAGAAAGGTGTGGATGAAGACGAAATAAAGGAAATAATGGAAGAGTTAAAAAAAGCAAATCCTTCTTGGAGTGAAAAAGAATTAAGAGAAAGAGCAATTTTAATATGGAAAGAAGATTTAATTGACGAAATAATGGAAGAACGAGTTAGAGAAAGGTTGGAAGGAGAAGATGAAGATGAAGATGAAGAAGAGTAGTTTCCTAGAAATTCAAACAGTTTATGATTTTTAGATAAATAACCTCAAACAAAACATTCCAATATTCTGCAGAATGTTGGAATGTAAATTATTATTCTCTAATCTTATTTCGCACCTTCTACTTCCAACTTTCAATTTTCTACCTCTCACTTCCCACTTCATATTTCCCACTTCCTACTTCCATTAGTAGTAGTATTGCTTTTAATTTTTGTCTTGGTTGTTAGTAAAAGGAGGATATACTTTACCGTATCAATTTTGCCCGATCAGTTTTATCCGATTTTATCACGACAAGGATCTCAAAAATAGGCACTCTTAAATGAACTTTAAGTTTTTTTCTTTAGAAAAGGATTTTTATTTTTTCCATTTCCCTTTCTTTTTCCGCTCTGGGTAATAGAATCTCGCCCTGGGCAATAAACCTAGGGTGTTTTTTATTTTTTTTAAGATGCAACACCCCTCTTCTAAAATTTAAAAAATTTATCAATCAAAATAATTAAAATTATTTTTTAAATTTCTCTTTTAATTTTTTTAAAGCCCCCTGAAATTCTTCTTTAGAAAGTTGTTTTTCTTCAGAAGATTGAGTTTCTGAAGAAGCGAAAGATTCTAAAGGTTCTGGTTGATCTTCGGGTAAAGGAGGTTCTAAGTTTACAATATAAAGTTTAAATTGAGGAAGATCCACTAGAGTCCGATGGATGCTATAGAAGTACTCTAAGTTTTCTGAAGTAGGTTGGGGTCCATATCTATTTGCTACATACTTTACTAAAGTTTTTCCAACTTTAAAAGTGATTTCCCATTGTTCTTCTCCGGTTTTTGGATGTCGACCTTTCTTAAACTTTCCTTTTTCCCATTCCTTTTCTTTTACTCGCTCTAAGGCATATCCTAACTCCTCTTGATATTCTTCCCAGGCGCGTTTAAACTCAGCTTGCTTAATTAATTTTTCAATTTTTTCTTTTCTTTTTTGCGCTTCTTCTAAAGAAAGAATTTTGTGAAAGTCTTGATATTTTAATTCTTTAAAAGGTTCACCTGACCACACTTCTGGAATTTTAAATTCCAATTTTTCCCAGGTTTCTAGAACGACGCCACTATTTGGAAAGTCCTTTCCTTTATAGTAGTCATAGACCCCAAACAATTGAGCTATTACCTTTTCTTGTTCGGTTTTTAATTCCGAAAGAAGAACTGTTTCTTCTTTAATTTTTCCTTCCTCGTCTACTTTGAAATCAATTAAATCAGGATTATGTTGAGGATTGTCGCAATACCAACCTTCTTTTAGTTCTTTTCCACATAAAGGACATTTTTTGAAATGTTTTTCAATTTCTTTTAAAGCCGTTTCTTTTGCTTCCTGTCGGGCTTCAAAATATTTTTTCATTTCTTCTATTTCTTTTTTAAACTCTTCCAAAAGAAGTGAGGTTTTTTTAAGGCCTTCTCTTCCAATTTCTTTTTCTTTTATTTTTTCTAAAATTTCTTTTACTTCTTCTTTAATCTGAGAAATTTTTTCTTTTCTTTCCATTTTTTCTCCTTTCCATTCGACTTCTATTTCATATCCATATTCTTCCAATTTTTCATTCCATCCTAAATCATTTTCTTCTCCTAAATTTTCATATATTTCATTTAACCTTTCTAACTCTATTTCAAGTTGGATGGCTTCTTTTTTTGCTTCTTCTTCTCCTTTTAATTTTTCTATAATTTCTAATGTTTGAGATTGAACTTCATTGGCAGTTTTTAAAGAAGGAAAATATTCAATAAAAAGTTTTCTTTCTTTAATTGTAAAGGCAGGATAGGAAAAAACTTCTTCTCCGGTTTCTGGATCCTTAGTGTAAGAAAGAGGGGAGGGGAGTTCTGGTAACGGAACAAGAGGATTCCACTCTTCTACTGTTTTTGCCTCAGGATAATTTTCACTTTCCTTCCATTTTTCCCATTCTCTTTCCAGAAATTCTTTTTTTACTTTTTCTTTTAATTCTTTTAAATCCTTTTCTTCAAAAGTTTCTGTTAAAGAAAAATTTTTTTCAGAAGGAAAAATAACTTTCATACTAAGAAATCGACCTGAGGGCAAAGTAGGAATCCCCGAAAGTTTAAAAACTTCCTCATAAGGAATTTCTATTTTTGCCTTAAAACGCTCATCTTCTTCTTCCCAAGGAGAATACATATATTCCACGGGATATTTTTTTTGATTAATTTCTATTTCATCGGGATTGTTTTTTAAAATTTCTTCTCTTTTTTTCGGAGAAATAAGGTCATCTAAGTCCAATTCCAAATTAACCTCTCCTTTTTCAAGGGCTTCTTTTAACTCTTTTTTAGAAGAAATTTGACCTAATCTTTCCTTGTAAAAATTCTCTGAAAATTTTCTTGGGTTTTCGAAAGGAGATATTTTCATATTTTTAATGCTTTAATTAAAATTATTTCTCGGAAGATTTAACTCCTTCTATTTTTCCACCTGATCTTATCCAGAGTTCTTTTAAGGTATTAAGGACTTCTCGATTATGTTCAATAAAAGGCAAGTCTAATTTTTCTTCGGCTAAAACACGGGCAAAAACTTCAACTGCTTCTTTTCCTTTAATTTCTTCTAATTCTTTAAAAACAGAATTAGATTCGTTTTTTAAATAATATCTTATTTCCCTGACCACTTTATCTTCATAAAAATCATAATGAGGCTCTTGGGGTTCTTTCTCGATCCAATGAGGAGCAATCTCTTTTAACCATTCTGGTTTGACTGTTTGACAAATCCGGGCATAAGTTTTTTTTGTTTTAACTATTTCAGCAGCAACAAAAAATTTAGGTGCTTCGCCAAAAAGAGCTGAAGAAGGATGAATATAAAAACCAATTTCCCCGTCTCTAATTCTAAGATATCTATAATGGGAATAATAACTCATTAAATTGTTAATTAACCCAGCAGCGATAGATTTGCCAATAAGTTCCGGATCTTTTGTCTTTTTAACTTCAATTCCGTTACATCTTAAAATTCGAAACAATTGATATTGAACATCTTTTGCCTCCTTTAAAGTACGCCAATGTAAAAAATTTTCTCGAGCCCATTCATTGGAATAATTAGAATTCTCATAACTTTCCCATACTTTAAGCAAGGTTAAAAAGTCCGAACCAGGTACTTTAAATTTTCGATGAGCTAGGTCTGCCTCCATTTCTTTTCCTTTTGGCCGCACAAAAACTGACCGCAATCCCAAAAAAGAAACTACTTTACAAACTTCTCGAACGCAATTATATTTTTCTGCTTTTAAAACTGCTTTACCAATCCTTGGTTCCAATGGAAGCTCCGCTAATAATTCGCCCTCTCTAGTTAATTTTTCTTCTTTATCTAAAGCCCCCAATATTTTTAACTCCTCTAAGGCAGATTTAATTGCTTCTTTTGGCGGAGAATCAATAAATTCAAAATTTTCTACATCTTCAATTCCAATTTTTTTCATTTGTAAAATTACATGGGCTAAGTTAGATCTCTGAATTTCTGGTTTTTGAAATTCGGTTCTTTCTTCAAAATCTTCTTTTGAATAAAACCGCCAACATTCTCCGGGTCCCAGTCGGCCTGCTCGGCCTGTTCTTTGGATACATCCGCTTTTCGCATGAGGTACAGTTACTAAAGCCTCGATTCCTGAAGAAGGATCATATTCTTTTTGTTTAATTAATCCGGAATCAATAACGTAACGAATTCCTGACACTGTCACCGAGGTTTCGGCAATATTGGTGGTGACAATTATTTTTCGATGAGGAATTTCTTCAAAAATTTTATCTTGATCCTCTGGAGCCATTAAACCAAAAAGAGGCAGACAAACTGTATTTTCTAAATTTCGTTCTTCAATTTTTCTGATGGTTCTTTCTATCTCTTCTTGGCCTGGCATAAAAATTAAAATATCCCCTTCTTTTCTTTTTGGATCTCTTAAAATTTCTTCTACTTTTTCAGCGGCTTTTTCGCAATAATCTGAAACAAATTCTTCCTCATAATGAATTTCTACCGGATAAAGACGACCAGGAATTTCTATAATTGGTGCATTCTCAAAGTATTGAGCAAATTTTTCTTTCTCGATCGTGGCGGAAGACACAATAACTTTTAAATGAGGCCATTTTTTTTCTTTACGTTCTTTTTGGGCTTTTTTTAAAAGCCCCAAAATAAAATCAATATTTAAACTTCTCTCATGGGCTTCATCTATCATTACTACAGAGTAGTCCTTCAAAAGAGGATCTTCTTGAATTTTTCGGAGCAGGATTCCGTCGGTCATAAAATTAATTTTAGTTCCTTCGGTAGTCCTATCTTCAAACCTAATTTGATATCCTACTTCACCTCCGATTGAAGAACTAATTCTTTCGGCAACGTATCGACTCACGGAGCGTACCGCGACTCGACGAGGTTGGGTGATCGCGATTTTATCTTTTGGTTGAAGAATCTCTCTTATCATTAAAGGAATTTGAGTGGTTTTTCCTGAACCGGTTTCTCCTACAATAATACAACGAGAGTGGTTTTTTACTACCTCCTTTATTTTTTCTCGGTACTCAAAAATTGGTAATTTTTTATCTAATCCTTGCTCAATTTTCTTTTTTTCTTTAACTCCTTCTTTAAAAAAACTTTTCTCAAAACGCCTAAAAACCATAAATTTTAGTTGGGGAATCTTGAAGATTTTTTTGATACCAAATTTCTCCTACTATTCCGTAGAGAAAAAATTGAACTAATAAAAAAAGGAGGGGAGGTTTTTCTCCTACCAATATTGCAATTTCGGCTGGAGAAACTTGACTTACTGCTTCTTTGAAGGCTTTTTTTATTCTCGTAGTGAAATCTTTTTCTTTAGTTTCTGACCAAATTTTTTCTAGATGAATTATAATTTCTTTTTTTGGGAGAGGAGAATCTAGTTGAAATTTTTTCTGATATTTTTTTAATAAAAAATTTAAAGAAAAATCAATATCTTTTGGTCTTAAAAAAACTTGAGTTGTAAGGCTAAAAATTAAAAATCTTTGATTTTCTTTAGTTTTAAATATTACCTCAGGAGAAAATTCACGAAGTTCATCTAATGCAATCATTAAAGAAGCCAAGTTTTCCTCTTCTAAAAGTTCTACAGGTGCGCCTGCTAACCGATTTCTCACTATACTTCGGATTTCTTCTATTTGAAGATTTTCACCCAAACCTTTTATTTCTTTTGATAAAGAAAAAGGAATATATTTTATTGCTTGAGGAATTTTTCTAAATTTAAAAAGAAGAGGTTTTTTCATTTAGAAAATTTTAAATTTTCTGGCTTTTTAAAAAAGTGTAATATTAAATTTTTTAATTGTCAAATTAAATTTTCTCTTGGCTATAATACTCCTAAACAACTTATGATTTTTAGATAAATAACCTCAAATAAAACATTCCAATATTCTGCAGAATGTTGGAATGTAAATTATTATTCTCTAATCTTATTTCGCACCTTCTACTTCCAACTTTCAATTTTCTACCTCTCACTTCCCACTTCATATTTCCCACTTCCCACTTCCATTAGTAGTAGTATTGCTTTTAATTTTTGTCTTGGTTGTTAGTAAAATGTATTATTAATTTTTGAAACAATTTGGAGTGACTTGGGTTTTGGTTTTTTTTCTTCTCCAAAAAGTGAAAAAATTTTCACTTCTTAAAGAAAAAAAGGGAAGCGCTTGGCTTCCCTTGGAAATCCTTTATTTTATTCGACCTTCCATACATCAATCTCTTTTCCCCAGCTAACATGACAATAA
>CALGBJ010000039.1 GCA_937877385.1 uncultured bacterium | reverse complement strand
GATTTTAGATTGATCGGAATTAGTACAAATTATTCTTTTACTCAACTTTAATTATTTTGTATTTCTTTTTGCCAGAAGGAGTTTCTAAAATTATTTCTTCGCCTTTTTTCTTATTAAGCAATGATTTGCCTAAAGGCGAATCGTTAGAGATTAAACCTTTAGCAACATTGGCTTCTTGAGAATTAACAATTTGAAATTTTTGTTTTTTATCTTTGGCAAGTAAAGTAACCACCGAACCAATACCAACAACCCCCTTCTTTTTTCTTTGAGGAGCAGCAATTTCGGCCTTAGCTAAAATATCTCTAATCTGAAGAATCTTTTTTTCCAATAAGGCCTCTTCTTCTCTGGCCTGAGAATACTCCGAATTCTCTGAAAGGTCACCTAACTCTTTAGCAAAACGAAGATGTTTGGCAATTTTTTGCCTTTCAACTGTCTCCAACCTTTTCAACTCCTCTTCTAACTCCTTATATTTTTTTGGTGATAATTGAATTGTCATATTCTTTTAATTAAAATTTTAATTAAAATTTAAAAAATAAAAAAACAAGCCGCTTTTCACTCTCAAATTTTCTGGCTTATTCTATTATTATAGTACCATAAAAAAAATTTTTTGACAACAGGCAAGACATTTAATTGATGCTCTTTGGTATTTTCTATCATTACTAATAAAGAAACTTCTGGTTCTTCAACAGGAAAATGGGCTAAAAATAAGGAATTAATTTGCCGACCACCTTTCACTTGGGCTGTCCCTGACTTGCCGGCTATTTTGATTGGCAAGTCATTCAAATAATAACCAGTCCCATAAGGTTTTTGAGTAACATCCAATAAACCCTTAATTACTTCCTGCCAATTATTCTGGCTAAAAGTAATTTTTTTGACAATTTTCTTCTCTGAAGAAAATAACAAATGAGGAGAATAAAGAATACCGCCGTTGACTAAAGCCGAATAAGAATTAAGCAAAGCAATTGGCGTTAAAAGTAAATCGCCTTGACCAATACTCAAATGATAAGTATCGCCAATAGTCCATTTACCCCGACCACTTTTACTTTTCCAAGAAGGATCAGGCAAAAGACCTTTTTTTTCCAAGGGCAAATCAATACCTGTTCTCTCTCCCAAATTAAACCTCTCTAAATACTCCTTTATTTTCTTTACGCCTAAACCTTTAAAATTTTTATAACCTCCTCCTAAATAATAAAAGTAAATATCACAAGAGACAGCAATTGCCTTCTTTAAATCAACCAAGCCGTGAATTTTCCAATCGCGAAAAATACTTGGCTTGTCTGGTGAATAAGGATTTGGTAAAAGCAAATAACCCGGCCGATCATCAATGACTTTTTCCGGACTAACTATCCCCTCTTCTAAACCGGCTAAAGCCAAAAATGGTTTAATTGTTGAACCTGGCGGATAAAGCCCGGCAACAACCCTATTAAACAATGGTTTATCGGGATTAGTCAAAATTTCTTTAATTTTTTGACTATCTCTTTCAACAAAAGCATTGTTATCATAACCAGGAAAACTAACTAAAGATAAAATTTCACCATTTTGAGGATTTTCAACAATAGCCAAACCCTTCTTGGCTCCTATTCTTTTTATTTGTTCTTCTAAAAGAGAAAAAAGCAATTTCTGCATTTCAGCATCGATAGTCAACTTCAAGTCCTTACCTGGTAAGGCCTTTTCTAAAATAATCTCTGAAGGGTTTTCTTTCTCTTTTCTTTCTATGAGAACTTTAGCCGGCTCACCTCTTAATAAATCCTGATAAAATTTTTCCAAGCCGCTTCGGCCAACCATTTCTTTGACTAAATATTCTGGATGCTCTTTAAAATCTTCAGCATTGGCCTCACCTAAATAACCAATAATCGAAGAAAAAATTTTTCCCTCAGGATAAAATCTTTTTAAACTGGTCAGTAAATAAATTCCTTTAATCTCATTTGAACTGATATTGACTGCTTCCTCTTGGCTAAGATTTCTTTTTAAAAGGAGAAAAATGCCGTTTTCTTCTTTTAATTTTTCTTCAATTTCCCGCCACTCTTCTTGATTAAGATTGATTAACTTTTTTATTTTAGCCAAACTCTGATTATCAATTTCTTTTTTGTTTAAAAAAAGAGAAAAAGAAGGAATGTTTTTAGCCAAAGGCCTACCGTTTCGGTCATAAATTAAACCCCTTGGTGCTTCCAAAGAAACAGTCCTAAAGAGATTATTTTTGGCTAAAGTTAAAAAATGTTGATGCCTCAAAACTGAAAAATAAAAAACCCTAAAAAAACAAATTGTCAAAAAAAGGAGGAGGAAACAAAATAAAAAAATAAACGGCTTTTTAGAAATAGGTAATTCTATTCTTCTTTCCAAAAAATCATCAACTAAAGAGGATGGGCGCCAAGACAAAACCTCTTCCATTTCAATCTCTTCTTTTTCCTTCAAATTAATTCGGTATCTCTTGTCCATTTTTCTTAATTTTAACAAACTCTTCAAACCTACCTGTTTTTTCTTCGTAAAATTTTCCCAAACTAAAAAGATCTTTCTCGCTAAAAGGCGAACCGATCAATTGAAAACCGACCGGCAAATTGTCTTTGGTCAATCTTAAGCAAGGAATAGATAAAGAAGGTAGGCCAGTCAAATTAGCCGGGACAGTAAAAATATCAGAAAGATACATTTGTAATGGCTGAGAAATTTTCTCTCCTATTTTAAAAGGAGGGAAGGGTGAAGTTGGTGTTAAAATAACATCTACTTTTTCAAAAACCTTGTCAAAATCTTCTTTAATTAAAGTTCTTATTTTTTGGGCTTTAGCATAATAGGCGTCATAATAGCCAGAAGAAAGAACAAAAGTTCCTAAAATTATTCTTCTTTTAACTTCTCG
>CALGBJ010000038.1 GCA_937877385.1 uncultured bacterium | reverse complement strand
AACTGCCAACTGCCAATAGCCAATTTAAAATTTGACAAGCCGAATTCTTTTGAATAAAATTATCTGGGTTTTCAAGGTCGGCTTTTTAAAATCAATTTCAAAAATTAAAGATGAAAATAAAACCTTTGGCTGATAATATCTTTGTTGTTCCTTTAGAAGAGAGTAAAACGAAGTCGGGGATTGTTATTCCAGAGACAGTTGATAAAGAAAGGCCTCAAAGAGGTAAAGTTGTTTTTGTTGGTCCTGGTAGAATAGATGAAAATGGTAAGAGAATTCCAGTTGAAGTGAAGAAAGGCGACATAGTTCTTTTTAAAAAATACGCTCCTGATGAAATCAAGGTCGAAGGTAAAGAATACTTAGTTATTAAAGCAGAAGACATTTTGGCTATTTTGGAAGAATAAAAATAAAAAACTATGGCTAAACAAATTATTTTTAAAGAAAAAGCCCAAGAGGCAATAAAAAGAGGAATAAACAAATTGGCTAATGCTGTCAAAATTACTTTGGGTCCAAAAGGCAGAGCGGTGGTTTTGGAAAAGAGTTATGGTTCTCCGGTAATTACCAGAGACGGAGTGACGATTGCTAAAGAGATTGAACTGGCTGACCACTTTGAAAATATCGGTGCCCAATTAGTTAAAGAAGTTGCTTCTAAGACAAATGATGTTAGTGGCGACGGGACGACAACAGCTACTTTGTTAACTCAGGTAATGACTGAAGAGATTATTAAAAATCTTTCTGCCGGTTTGGATCCGATTGCTATGCAAAGAGGACTCCAAGAGGCTTTAACTGTTGCTCTTGAAGAGTTGAAAAAATCTTCTTCTCCTCTTAAAGGGAAAGAAGATATTACCAATGTAGCCACAATTTCTTCTCGAGACAGGAAGATTGGTGAGTTAATCAGCGAGGTAATGGATAAAGTTGGTAAAGACGGCGTAGTGACGGTTGAAGAATCAAAAACTTTAGGCCTATCCAAGGAAATAGTAAAGGGCCTCCAGTTTGATCAAGGTTATATTTCTCCTTATATGATTACTGACAGCGAGAGGATGGAGGCGGTTTTGGAAGATCCTTATATTTTAGTTACTAGCCAAAAAATTTCAGCAATTGCCGATCTTTTGCCTCTTTTGGAGAAAATGATGCAATCTGGTAAAAAGAACTTAGTAATTATTGCTGAAGATGTTGAAGGTGAGGCCTTAGCCACTTTGGTGGTTAACAAATTGAGAGGAGTTTTTAATTCTTTGGCTGTTAAGGCGCCGGGTTTTGGTGACAGAAAAAAGGAGATGCTTCAAGATATAGCTGTTGTTTGTGGAGCTGAAGTTATTGCTGAAGAAACTGGTAGAAAATTAGAAAATGTTAATTTGACAATGCTTGGTAAGGCTAGAAGGGTAATTGCTGATAAAGACAAAACAATCATTGTTGGCGGTCAGGGTTCTAAAGAAGAAATTCAAAAGAGGATTCAGCAAATAAAGAGCCAGATAGAAATTAGTGAGTCAGAGTTTGACAAAGAGAAACTTCAGGAAAGATTGGCTAAATTAGCCGGTGGTGTGGCTGTCATTAAGGTTGGCGCGCCAACTGAAGTTGAGCAAAAAGAACTTCAACACAGAATTGAGGATGCAGTTGCTTCAACTAAGTCAGCTATTGAAGAAGGAATTGTCCCGGGTGGCGGTTTGGCTTTAGTCAAAACTGCTTCGGCAGTTAAAGAGTTAGTTGAAAAATTTTCTAAAAAGAATCAAATCTCTGAATATGTTGGTGCCAATATTTTGCTTAATTCACTCTATGCGCCTTTGAAACAAATTGCTCGAAATGCCGGTTATGATCCTGGAGTTGTTCTTGACAAAGTTCTCTCTTCGCCAGAGAAAAACTATGGTTTTGATGCGGCTAAAGGAGAATTTTGCGATTTGACAAAAGAGGGGATAATTGATGCAGCTAAAGTAGTTCGTTGCGCTTTAGAGAATGCAGCTTCGACTGCTGGAATGATTCTTATTACTGAGGTTATTGTAGCTGAGTTGCCAGAAAAAGAAGATAAAGGAAAAGGAATGCCAACTGG
>CALGBJ010000037.1 GCA_937877385.1 uncultured bacterium | reverse complement strand
TTTTTTTGATTGAGTTAATCATTTAAATTGAATTATGTTTGTTAAACAAATTGGTATTGATTTAGGAACAACGAATATCTTGGTTTTTGTGCCAAAGAAAGGAATTGTTTCTAATGAACCTTCAGTGGTTGCTCTTGATCCAAAAACGAAAAGAGTTTTAGCAGTTGGCAAGCCGGCTAAAAATATGGTTGGCCGAACGCCAGAGGATATTATTGTTAGCCGGCCCTTAAAGGATGGAGTAATTGCTGATTATTATACCACTAAAGAAATGCTTCGTTATTTCATTTCTCAGGCCTTGAGTTTTTTTAATATCTTTAAGCCAGATGTAATTATTTCTGCGCCAGCTGGAATTACTTCTACTGAAAAAAGAGCAGTTATTAACGCGGCTAAGGAAAGTGGAGCTAAAAATTCTTTTGTTGTTAAAGAGCCGATTTTGGCTGCTCTTGGCGCCGGCATTCCTATTAATACTCCTTCGGGTAATATGGTGGTTAATATCGGCGGTGGGACTAGTGAGATAGCTATTATTTCTTTAGGAGGAATTGTTTCTTGGGCCTCAGTTCGAGTGGCTGGCAATAAATTTGATAGAGCCATTGCTGATTATATTAAGAAAAAACATAATCTAATTGTTGGCGAGCAGACTGCTGAGAGAATTAAAATTCAAGTCGGTGCGGCCTTGCCTTTAGAAGAAAGATTAGAGATGAAAGTTAAGGGTAGAGATTTGACAAGTGGTTTGCCGAGATATGTCATTATTAATTCAGACGAAGTTAGTTTGGCTATTTCTTCGCCTTTAAATGAGATATCTTCAGCAGTTAAAAATGTTTTTAACCAGAGCCCGCCAGAATTAGTGGCTGATGTAATGGAAAAGGGAATTGTTTTGACTGGTGGCGGTGCTTGTTTAAGAAAAATGGATAAATATCTGGAAAAATTTATTGGCATTCCGGTTTTTCCGGCTGAAAATCCTTTGGAGTGTGTGGCTCGAGGAACAGGAATTATTCTGGAACATTTAGAACTTTACAAAAGAACTTTGTTTTCTAAACATTAAAATGAGGCAGTCCTTACTTTT
>CALGBJ010000036.1 GCA_937877385.1 uncultured bacterium | reverse complement strand
TTCAACTTTTCAACAATCAAAGCAAATCTCTTGTACCAGTCAGAAGATTGGATATCTGGCTGGCTAATAATCAAAGGTGTTCTGGCTTCATCAATCAAAATACTATCAACCTCATCAACAATGGCATAATAATGACCTCTTTGAACTTTGTCCTCTAAAGAATAAACCATATTGTCTCGCAAATAATCAAAACCAAATTCGTTGCTGTTACCATAAGTAATATCAGCCAAATAGGCTTCTTTTCTAGAAATAGGCCTCAAAAAATCTTTAATTACTTTAAAAGCGCCTAAAGTATCTCTCTTTTTGTCCAACTCTTTTTTTTGCCACTGGCTATCATATAAATAGGCCTCTTCATGAATCAAACAACTTGTTTTTAATCCCAGAAAATCGTAAATTTGACCCATCCAAACCGTATCTCTTTGAGCCAAATAATCATTAACGGTAACTATATGAACTCCTCTACCAGTTAGAGCATTAAGATAAACGGCCAAGGTAGCGGCTAGAGTTTTACCCTCACCAGTAGCCATTTCAGCAATTTTGCCTTGATGAAGGACTATTCCACCTAAAAGCTGGACATCAAAATGTCTTTGGTTTAAGGTTCTTTTAGCCGCTTCTCTAACCGCAGCAAAAGCCTCAGGGAGAAGATCATTTAAAGATTCTCCTTCCTTTATTCTTTTTCTAAAACTTAGAGTAAGATTTTTAAAATCCTCATCTTTAAGAGAAGAATACTTTTTTTCAAGAGAGTTAATTTTTTCAACCAAAGGCCAATGTTTTTTGAGGTATTTTTTATTCGCATCCTGCCAAAAAAATAACATATTTCTGTATTATAAACTCTCGCCTCAAACTGTCAATTTAGATTTTTGGCAATTAGCAATTGGCAATAGATATTTATAGATATCATCCAAGCGCAAAGCGCAAAACTACAACTCAAAGCGTAAAGCGAATTTCAAAATCCGAAATCCGAATTTCGAAACAATGACCAAAATTCAAATGTTCAAAATACCCTCCCCCACCTATATCCTCCCCCTCCCAGGGGGAGGGGGAGGAGTAAGGAGGGGGTGGGGATATTCATTTCGAACATTTGAGTATTTGAAAATTCGAATTTGTTTCGAATTTCGAGATTCGAGATTCGAATTTACCTAAGATTTGAGATTTGAGATTTTAATTATTAATTTGCGATCCTTGATTTGCAATTACTACAAATTGGTTTTCTTGCCAATCAACAAAAAGATTTGTTCCAGGCAGCCAACTATTTTTTAAAATTTC
>CALGBJ010000035.1 GCA_937877385.1 uncultured bacterium | reverse complement strand
CCCTTTGTGGTTCGGGGTGGACAAAAATGGAGCGGTTGCTATAATCCTATTTTTGCCAAATCAAAAAGAAAGAGAGAGTTATCTTTTTGGAAATAAAGAAGGTTTTTCTCTTTTTCATAGAGAAAGTTTTTAATTTCCGGATAGGTGAAGATATTGATATTTTCTCTTGGGTCAGTTTCTAAAAAGTGAAGTTGATTATTCTCTATTAGCCAAAAATGGTTTGAGTCCTTATACCAGCTTATTTTTTCCGGTTCTTTTTGAAAAAGGATATCTTTCTCTCCCTTTTTGCGGATAAAATCTCCAAAGAAATCTTTAAGATAAAATAGAGAAACTTCTTTTGGTGAAGCTAAAAGAAGTTTTTTTCGGTCAAAAGAGAGCGAGACCAAAGAAATTTCTTCTTTCAATTTTGGGATAATTAATTTATTTTTCCTTGTTTCCAAAGAGAACAAAAAAAGATTATTTTCTTTATCTTGATAAAAAAGATTGTCTTTATCAAAAAAAACTTTTTTTATTTCTTTGTCTTTGGCTAAAGAAAAAATTTCTTTTTCTTTTCTTTTTTGCCAGTCAAAAAGATAAATTCCTTCTTTGAAAACTAAAACAATCTCTTTATCTTTTTTGGTTAAAAAGACATCTTTTAATTCTTTTTTCTTCAAATTTTTATTAAGAATCGCTTTAAGGAAAAAAGTGTTTATTTTTTTTCTTGAAAAAAAATCAGTTAGATCTAAAAGATAATAATCACTTTTTGTTTTTACTAAGCAGAGATTTTTTTCTTCGTTTAGAAATTCTTTCTCTATTTTTTCTTTGGTAGTGAGAATTTTAATCGGCTTTTCTACGGCTACCTTTTGAAGATAAACATTTTTTTCAGCAAAAATAAGAAAATAATTATTTTTCAATGGCAGAATTTTCCCTTCAATTTTTGAAGAAAATATCTTTTTGCCTTTAATTTCTTTAGGTAGAAGAATAATTGAGTTAGCAAAAGTAGTCATTTTTTCTTCAACAAACAAATTTTTTTGCCAAGAAAAAAATCCCTCTTTTTTAATTAAAAGTTGATATTTTCTTGGCAGAAGTTTGTCTAAAAAATAATTGCTGCCAAGAAGAGAATTGTTTTTAATTTCCTTTTTTTTGGAATTTAAATAAAAAGTTAAACCTTCTTTTGGTTTAACTTTTAATTGAATTGCTCCAGTTAAGACAAATTTTCTTTTTTGGAAATCAAAACGATAGCCATTGCTGTAAGCAATGATAAACAAGCCAGAGATTAAAAATGAAATTATTGCCAAAGAAAAAAGAATTGTTCTCTTTTTCTTGTTGAGAAGAATCATTAGAGTTTTTTTATTTTAGTTCCTTTTTCAGTATCTTCAAGAAAATAGCCAAGCGATTTAATTTTTTCCCTGATTTCGTCGGCTTGTTTGAATTTTCCTTCTTTTCTAAATTTTTCTCTTCTTTTTGCTAATTCTTTTATTTTTTCTGGGATTCTTATTGTTTTGATTTTTTTTAGATTTAAAGCAAAAATTCTATCAAAGTTTAAAATGAGTTGATATTTTTCTTGGTCGGCAATTTTTTGATCTTCTATTAGTTGCCAGAGAGTTCCTAGAGCACGAGGAGTGTTTAAGTCGTCATTAATTGAATTGAGGAACTTTTTTTGATAAGTTTGACTTCTTTTACTTATTGAACGGCTTGTCAGTTTTCCTTTTCCTTTTTTTATTTCTTTTATCTTTTGGTAGAGATTGTTTAAGGCATTTTGACTGGCTTGAAGACCCTGCCAACTAAAATTTAGTTTTGAGCGATAATGGGTTTGCAAGCATAAATAGCGAAAGGCAAGAGGATTAAAACTTTTTTCAATTAAATCATTTAGAGTAAAGATATTGCCTAATGATTTAGCCATTTTTCTGCCTTCAACAGTGATAAATTCGCTGTGGAGCCAGTATTTAGCCATTAATTTTCCATAAGCGGCTTCGGCTTGGGCAATCTCGTTGGTATGGTGAATTAAAATATGATCAACGCCGCCGCAGTGAATGTCAAAAGGAATGCCTAATTTTTTAATAGACATTACTACACATTCAGTGTGCCAGCCAGGAAAACCTTTTCCCCAGGGAGAATTCCATTCCATTTGTCTTTTTACATTTTTTGGTGAAAATTTCCATAAAGCAAAATCAGTAGGATTCTTTTTTTCTTTTATCATTCTAATTCTAGCGCCGGCTTTGAGTTGGATTTTTTTAGGCCAAAGTCGTCCGTAACTTTTCAATTTTGAAGTATTAAAATAAATACCGTCACTGGTTTGATAGGTAAATCCTTTTTTTTCTAAAATTTTGATTAGTTTTATCTGGTCGTTGATAGTTTCTGTTGCTCTAATAAAGTTATCTGGTTTTTGAATATTAAGAAGTTTTAAATCTTTTTTAAATGCCCTTTCATAGAACCTAGCAATTTGCCAGGCGGTTTTTCCTTCTTTTTTAGCGGCTTTTTCTACTTTATCTTCGCCAGTATCTTGGTCTGAAGTTAAATGACCAACATCAGTAATGTTCATAATATGCTTGACGCGGTAGTTATTGTAAATAAGAACGCGTTTTAAGATGTCTTCAAAAAGATAAGTTCTTAAATTACCAATATGGGCATACCAATAAACTGTTGGCCCGCAAGTGTAAAGGCCAACGATTCTATCTTTAAGAGGTTTAAAAACTTCTTTTTTTCGCGAGAGAGTATTATATAGTTTGAGCATTTTTCTTTATTGACAGTTAAGGTAAGTTTATATTATTATAATAATATTAAAAAATTCAAAAAAGACAAATTTTGACAAGTTTTTATGATTCAAAAAATAAAATACAAAGATTTTATTTGGCTTAATATCAAAGAGCCAACCAAAAAAGATATTGACTATTTAGCAGAAAATTTTCATTTTCATCCCCTTATTTTAGAAGAATTAAGAAAACCTTCTCTCCGTTCCCATATTGATCATTGGCAGGATTATCTTTACTTCGTTTACCACATTCCAGAGTTTGAAAGGAAAATTTCTTCTTCTCAGCCAAAAGAAATAGATTTTCTTTTAACCAAGACCCATTTGATTACTGTTCATTATGAGAGAGTAAAAATTTTAGAGGCAGTAATTAAGAAAATCAAAGATGACGAGAAAGAGATGAAATTTTATTTTGAAGATGGGCCGGGATTTCTTCTTTATAAAATTTTAAAAGAGTCAACTTCTTATTCTTTGCGTCAATTAGCCCATATTAAAGAGAAAATTTCTTTGGTTGAAAAAGAAATTTTTGATAAAAAGGCCTCTATCAAGAAGCAAGAACAACTTGTTCAATCAATTTCTTTGATAAAAAGAGATATTTTAAATTTCCAATTGACTTCCCATCCCCATCAAAAGCTTTTAGAGTCGCTTTTTTTAGAGGGAAATAAATTTTTTGGCAGGAAATTTAAAATCTATTTTTCTAGTTTAGCCCAAGAACATTTAAGAGTAGAGGACAACCTTGAGAATTATCAAAAAGTTCTGGAGTCATTGGAAACAACTTCTAACAATCTTGTTAATCTGCGAATCAATGAAGTGATGAAACTTTTTACTATTTTGGCTTTTATCACTTTTCCTTTAATGCTCTTTACTTCAATGTTTGGGATGAATACTACACATACACCGATTCTTGGTTGTCAATATGATTTTTGGCTTATTATTTTTGTTATGACTTCTTTAACCGTTTTGATGTATTTTTATTTCAAATCTAAAAAATGGATGTAAAAAGCGAGCTGCCAGAATTTAGACACAATCCTTCTTCTGGGGATTGGGTGATTATTGCCACCTCTCGTTTTAAAAGGCCACATTTTAGAATTAAAAGAGAAAGAAGGATTATTCAACCAAAAAAGGATTGTCCTTTTTGTCCGGAAAGAATAAAGGAACAATTATCGCCTTTGGCTTGCCTGTCAAGAAAAGAAGAAAATTCTTTTAATTTTTCTTGGAGTGAAAAGAAAAAAGGAAAAATTTGTCCTGACTGGAAGATTATTGCTCTTCCCAACAAATTTCCGGCTTTAATGAATAAAGCAACCAAAGATAGGATTAAGGTAAAGAAAAAAGGAGTTTATCAAATAGTTCCTGGGGTTGGTTTTCATGAAGTCATTGTTTATCGTCGTCATTTCAAGCAATTAAATCAGTTTTCCCAAAGAGATTTGGAGGAAGCCATAAGTTTTTGGCAGCAGAGATTTTTGGTTTTAGAAAAAGAAAAAAATATTAGATATATTAGTTTTTTTACCAACTTTGGCCAAGAGGCCGGTGCTTCTCTAGAACATCCTCATTCGCAGATTATTGCTGCTCCTATTTTTGACCGTGATTTTGAACGTTCCTTAAAATCTTCTTTTGAACATCAAAAGAAATTCGGCGGATGCGTTCATTGTCAAATGATTAAGAGCTCCTTAAAAGAGAAAAAAAGAATTCTTTTGGAAAATAAAGATTTTGTTGCTCTAATACCTTTTGCGCCAACTATGGATTTTGAAACAAGAATTTATCCTAAAAAGCACCAAAATCGTTTCCAAGATATTTCTTCCCAAGAAATTATTTCCTTTGCTTCTGTTTTGAAAAAAATTTTAGAAATGATAAAAAAGAAATTAAAAAACCCATCTTTTAATTTTTTCATTCGAACTTCGCCAGTGGTTGTTGGTTCAGATGACTATAGTTATTATCATTGGCATTTAGTTATCCTGCCAAGAGTTTCTATTTGGGGAGGGTTTGAATTTAGCGCCGGGATGCAGATAATCTCAATTTTTCCAGAGCAAGCCGCTTCTTTTTTAAGAGGCGAAAAATAAATTATGGCTATAAAAAAAGGAAGAAAAAAAACAAATAAGGCAAAAAAACTTTTAGTTAAAGGTAAAGGAAGGAAAAAAATTAAAAAAACTTCTTCAAGAAAGAAGAAATCTTTTGCTAAAAAAATTAAAAGAGATAAGAAAGAAAAAGCCAAGAAAACATCTTATCGTTTAGAAGAGGAATTGCTGAAAAAGAAATATGTTGAAGAATTGGTTAACCGAGGGAAGTCAAAAGGTTTTGTTACTGAAAAGGAAATTCTTTTTTACTTTCCAAGAATAGAAGAGGATTTGTCTTTGCTTGAAGATTTATACGACCAGCTTTACCAAAATAAAATTGAGGTAGTTAAAGGAAAAAAATATTTAGAATTACCAAGCGAAGAAGTAAGTTTAAAAGAAATTCAGAAAGCAACCGAGGAAATTCCTGAAGCAGAACTGACTACTGTTGTTCAAAGTTATTTGAGAGAAATAGGCAAGATACCTCTGATTAGCGCCAATGAAGAAAGAAGATTGTCTATTTTAATTCAAAAAGGGGATGTGAATGCTAAAAAAAGACTGATGGAGGCGAACTTGAGATTAGTTGTTTCTATTGCTAAAAGATACATTGGCCGGTCAAAGAATTTGTCTTTTATGGATTTGATTCAAGAAGGCAATATCGGTTTGGCTAAAGCAGTAGAAAAATATGATTGGCGGAAGGGATTTAAATTTTCTACTTATGCTACTTGGTGGATTAGGCAGGCAATTACTCGGGCTTTTGCTGACCAATCACGGACAATAAGGATACCTGTCCATATGATTGAAACGATTGCCAAATATAGCCAGACAAAAAGAAGGTTGGAACAAGAACTTGGCCGAGAACCTTTAGCTGAAGAAATTGCCATTGAAATGGATGTGCCGGTAGAAAAAGTAAGATATATTCAGCGAATTTC
>CALGBJ010000034.1 GCA_937877385.1 uncultured bacterium | reverse complement strand
TTGTTATTGTCCATAATATTTAATTAGATTATTTAATTATTAGATATTCTAAGTATATTTGAAAACAAAAATTTGTCAAGCTACAAAGCGTTTCTCCCCTTCCGACTCGTGTCGGAGGAGGAGGACCCTTTTTTCTCCCCTCTTCCCTTTGGGAAGGGGGAGGATCCTTTTTTCTCCCCCCTTCCCTTTGGGAAGGGGGGAGATTAAGAGGGGGGATGGGAAAATAAAGAGGTACCTCCCCCTCCAGAGGAGGGGGAGGAAATTGAACAGTGCCTTCTCTCTCTAAAGGAGAGGGAGGAGGCTCCTTTAGTTCCTCCCTCTCCCAGGGGGAGGGGGAGGATTAAGGAGAAGGAGAAACTCTCTTAATTTCCAAAATTTAATTTAAATTAAGAAATCTTCAGTTTTTAGTAAATTGATTTTAACTTCTTTTCTAACTTTCTCAAAATCTTTATCCTCGCTCCAAAGATACGTCTTTTCTTTTAGATAAAGAGCTAATATCTCTATATCATTTTTATCAATATTTTTCATAAACTTTTCTGCTTCTTTAATATGTTTTTGATAATAAGAAGAAGGGATAATTTTGATTGGGATTAAATTCAACCCTTCTTCAATCTCCTTTTCTAAAATGCCTGATTTCTTAGAAATTAGTGGGATATATTTCTTTACTTCGTTCAATGTAAAAGAAGTAGTTATAAATTCAAATTTAGGATCAAATAAAATAAATCTCGGCTTTCCACCTAAAAGAGCCGAGATAATAATATTTGCATCAACAACAATTCTAATTTTCATCTTAGGACTTGAATTCCTTTAAGAATTCTTTAGGTTTAATTCCTTTTTTTAAAAGTCCTTTTCTTATCCTTTCAGAAATAGCAAAAAATTTCATTTTTTTTAATTCTAGGATTTTCTCTTTTATCGCTTGAGAAATAAACTCATTTTTACTTGAGAATCCAAATTCTTCTGCCATTTCCGCTATATCCTTCTCAGTTTTAGAAGATAAAGTTTTCATATTCATTTATTTTTTATTTTACCCTTTGTATTTTTGAAAGTCAAGTTTTCCTTCCCCTCTAAAGGAGGGGGAAGAAAACAAACGGTTTCTCCCCCTCCAACTCTTGTCGGAGGAGGATCCCCTTTTTTCTCCCCCCCCTTCCCTTTGGGAAGGGGGGGAGATTAAGAGGGGGGATGGGAATCCGATAATTTCCTCCCCTTCTCCGACGTAAGTCGGAAAGGGGGAGGATTAAGGAGGGGGATGGGGAAAATAAAAAGAAAACCTCCCCCACCTATATCCTCCCCCTCCAGAGGAGGGGGAGGAAATTTCTTTGTTTCCTCCCCCTTCCCTAAGGGAAGGGGAAGGATTAAGGAGGGGGATGGGAAATCAAAGCAGTTCAATTCTGGCAAGATCTGTCCTCCCCCTAATAGCAAAATTAGGGGAAGGACAGACCTTTCACCTGTATTGTTTTGGAATTTTTAATTTTGCTCTTAGTTTGACTTTTGAATAAAAATAAGTTAAATTTTTTATATTATGGAAGAAATAAAAGAAGAAGAAATTGACTTAAAAGATTATCTCAAGATAATCCTAAAAAGAAAATGGTTGATTTTGGGAATCGGGCTAACTGTAACTATTATCACCTTTCTCTTTAGTTTTTTTTCTCCAAAAATTTATGAAATCTCAACCTCAATTGAAATTGGAAAATCTTTTGAAGGATCAAATCCACTTGAAAATCCAATTCAGGTAAAAACCAAAATCGAAGAAGATATTTATAAAGAAATTCAAGAAAAATTCGATTTAAAAGTAGAAAACCCAAAAAATACTAATTTAATTTTGATAAAAGTAGAATCAAAAAATCCAGAAAAAGCAGAAAAAATTTTGGAAGAATTAAATAAAATTATTTTAGAAGATCATCAAAAGAAACTTGAAGACCAAATAAGCACTCTTTCGAAAAAAGAAAAAATCATTAAGACAAAAATATCTTCTCTTAACCGAGAGAAAGAAGCAATAGAAGAAAGAATTAAAATTCTTGAAGCCATTCCTCCTCAAAAAAGAACTTTATCTGAAAAGTTTTTCCTCTCTGAATCAAGAGAAAAAATAGAATGGAAAGAGCAAGAAATAAATAACCTTCAAGAAGAATTACTTTCTCTTCAAAAACAAATAGCAACTCTTCAACCAACGAAAGTCATCAAAGAGCCAACTATCTCTAAAAAACCAATAAAGCCAAATATTATTTTAAATACA
>CALGBJ010000033.1 GCA_937877385.1 uncultured bacterium | reverse complement strand
TTTAGTATAGGTTCTATTATCTTTTTGTCTACTTTTCCAGAATCTTTCAATAAGCATAACCAAAATTTTGTTTCGTTGGCTGATTTTAAAGCAATGTGATAGAATCTAACAAAATCTTTCTTTGAGAGAAGCAGCTTGAGCCTCTATAATGTTCGCTCCAATACTTGTTCCTGCTCTTAACAATTGATCTCCTAACGACCAATAAGGTTTTTTATTAGGCAAGCTATCAATTAACTTTAGAATTTTTAAGGCAAATGCATAAACTCTCTTTTTCAATTTGGCCTTATCCATAAAGATTTTAGATTTTAGTTGTAGATTTTACTTTTTACTTTTTAGATTTTAGATTTGTTTAGTTTTACACTTTAAGTTGTAGTTTTGAGTTTTGCGTTTTACGTTTTGAGTTTAAAATAATCCAATTCGTTAACTCGTTAATAAATCAATAAACCAGCATTAACTTATGGTAGTTCATAAGCAATATGGATTTTACGATAGACCCCTTTAGATTCACCAGTTGATTTTACTTCTGTTTCTCCAGCAGCATTAACTGTCACCTCTAAAGAGTAATCTGTGCCATTATGCATATGAGAACTGCAATCAAAACCATTATCTCGAATTACCCAGTCTTTATAAATTTGGCAATTAATTCCGCTTTCAGCAGCATAAAACGCTTTAACTGAGTTGCCGATTTTAACCATTGTATGAAGTCGTTCAATATTTAAAGTGCTAAAAATTAAACTTACCGACATTGCCATACCAAGAGTAATGAGAATAATAAATAAAGCTTGGGCTTTCATTTTTTTTAATTGAAAATTTATTGAAAATTAAAAATTTCTATTATAGTCCCATATCTAACTGACGGGAAGAAACAGAAACTTGAACGGTTTTTTCATACTTCTCGCTTTCTTTGCCACCAGTTGACTTAAATTTAATAGAAATAGTCACCTTTGGCTGAAGATCGTCTTTAGTATTTTCACCTGTTAAATAAAACCTCAAATCTTCAACTTCAATATTTTCACTAGTTAAAACTTTACTTTCTCCATTAACTACTCTCTCTATTCTTTTTCGACTCGGATTTAATTTGTAAGTAACATTTTCTCCGCGAGAATTAGTAAAACTGATTTCATCACCGCCATTTGGATTGGTTGAAGAAAATCGGTAAGCCATTCTAATTTCTCTAGACATTTTCTCAATAGTAAAAGAAAGGTCATCGCAAACTAAGGAAAAATTACTTAAAGCCCTTTGAGTTGAATGGATGTTAATGTATAAAGTCAAGCAACTAGTAATGAAAATAATAAAAACAAAAGCAGCCGCTAAACTCTCAGCTAAAGTAAAACCTTGGTATTTCATTGTTATTAATTATAAATTTAAAAGAACTAAAAATCAAGAAAAGGAGTAATAATAATTGCTCCTTTTTTAGTAATAGCAATAGTTTGTTCAAAGTGAGCGCTAACTTCCCTATCAAGAGTAGTAAAACAGCCATCTTCAAGCTCAACAACAGCATTTGATTTTAAACCAGCCATTGGCTCAAGAGCTAAAACCATTCCTTTTTTAAGTTTAGGCCCTGTTCTCGGTTTGCCAAAATTAAAAATAAACGGTTCTTCGTGAACCTGATAACCAAGACCATGTCCACCTAAATCAATAATTGGCAAAAATCCACCTTTTCTAATAGCTTTACCAATAGCATAAGAAATATCTCCTAAATAATTACCTAATTTAGCTGCTTTGACTCCTTCTTTTAAAGCATTCTTAACTGTTTCAACTAACTTTCTTTTCTTTGGACTGATTTTTCCTAAAACAACTGTATAAGCCATATCAGTACAGAGGTTTTTGTAAAACATACCAATATCCAAACTAACCAAATCACCCTCTTTAAAGATAACTTCTTTTTTAGGCAAACCATGAACAACTACTTCATTAACTGAAACGCAAAGAGCGGCTGGAAAAGGTTTTTCAGAAAAAGATGGCTGATATTTTAAGAAAGAGGGTTTACCACCAACTTTTTCAATAAGTTTTCTAGCCAACTTTTCAAGAAAAAAAGCCGAAACTCCCGGCTTTGTTTCTTTAATTAATTCTTTTAGAACCCAAGACAACCTTTTTCCTCCTTCTTGGAGAATTCTTATTTCTT
>CALGBJ010000032.1 GCA_937877385.1 uncultured bacterium | reverse complement strand
CCCAGCCCCGCACCACTAAAGGATGCGGGATTTCCAAAACCCTTTAGTGGTTCTGGGTTGGATTTTTAATATTCAACTCGTTAACTCGTGAACTCGTTAATAAACAATAAAACAATAAATTTCAATGAATATCTATAAGTATCTACAAATATCTAATTCATAATCCAAATAGACATCTGTTTGGCTATTCTATCTCAATCCCCATACTCCTAGCTGTTCCTTCAACAATCTTCATTGCCTTTTCTAAATCGTTAGTATTTAAATCTTCTAGTTTTTTCTGAGCAATTTCTTTAACCTTTTCTTTAGAAATTTTACCGACTTTCTTCACGTTTGGTCGGCCACTACCTTTTTCAGCCCCAACTGCTTTTTTAAGCAAAAAAGAAACCGGTGAACCTTTTATCTTGAAATCAAAGCTTCTATCTTCATAAACTATTAAATCAACTGAAAGAACTTCTCCTTGCTTATCTTTGGTTTCTTGGTTAAATTTCGTACAGAAATCTTGAATATTAATCCCTTGCTGGCCTAAAATAGGACCTATCGGCGGAGCCGGACTGGCTTGACCTCCAGGAATTTGCAATTTTAATCTTGATTTTATTTTTTTGCTCATAAATTTATTGATTTAGCCAATTTTTTTTGCTTGAAGAAAATCAATTTCCACTGGCGTCTCTCGACCAAAAATAGGAACCAGAACTTTAATTTTCCCTCTCTGCTTGTCTATTTCGCTTATTTTGCCCTCATAACCCTTAAACGGACCATCATTAATTCTAACAACATCACCAAGGTTAAAAGTCAGTTTGAATTCCGGCTCTTCTTTTTTCGTCATCCTTAAAAGTTCTTCTACTTGCTCATCATTCAAAGGAGTGGGCCTAGTAGAATCTGCACCAAGAAAACCAGTTACCCGAGGAGTATTTCTAACAACATACCAAGAATCTTCAGTCAAAACCATTCTAACAAAAACATAACCTGGATAAATTCTCTCTTCAATTATTCTTCTTTTACCTTTCTGAATTTTAATCTTCTTTTCTTTGGGAACAAGAATGTCAAAAATTTTATCGTGCATCTCAAGAGAATCTATTCTTTGTTTAAGATAGCGAGCCACTGCCTCCTCGTAGCCAGGATAAGTATGAACAGCATACCAGCGACTTTGATTTTTATTCTTTTCCTCTTTCATAAAATTAGAATTTTAAACTCATTAAAATAAAAGTAAAAAGATAATCAAGAACGGCTAAATAAATAGCTACGGCAAAAGAAAAAAGCAAGACATAAAAGGTATATCTTATTGCCTGCTTTTTGGTTAACCAATTTACTCTCTTCATCTCAATTTTTGTCTCTTTTAAAAAAAGCCCTATTCTTTTTAAACTTATTTTTTTCATTCTTTTATATTCTTAAGAGATTTTTGGAAAATGTCAAATTTTTTAAATATCCAAATCCTTTATCTCTCTGGCATAAACCTGAATAAATTTTTTTCTTGGACCAACTTCATTTCCCATCAAAATTTCAAATATCCTGTCAGCCTCCTGAGCATCTTCAATAGTTACTTTTTTTAAGACTCTCTTCTCTGGGTTCAAAGTTGTTTGCCAAAGTTGTTCAGGATTCATTTCGCCCAAACCCTTATATCTTTGAATATCAATAACTCTCTTTTCTCCTTTTAATTCTTTAACTATTTTCTCTTTCTCTTGATCTGAATAAGCATATTTGATAACTTTTCCTGACTGAATTCTATACAAAGGCGGCTGAGCAATATAAAGATATCCTCTTTCTATTATTTGAGGAAAATAGCGATAAAACAAAGTCAAAAGCAAAGTAATAATATGTTTACCGTCTGAATCCGCATCAGCAGCTAAAACAATTTTGTGGTATTTTATTTTTTCAATGTCAAAATCTTGAGCAATAGAAGTTCCTAAAGCAATAATTAACGCTTTTATTTCTTCTGAAGAAAGAACTCTATCTATTCTAGTTTTTTCAACATTTAAAATTTTTCCTTTTAAAGGCAAAATAGCTTGAAATCTCCTATCCCTCGCCTGCTTTGCACTTCCACCTGCCGAATCACCTTCGACAATAAAAAGTTCTCTTTCTTCTGGCTTACGAGAAGAGCAATCAGACAATTTGCCTGGTAAAGACAAGCCCTCGCTAAGAATTTTTTTCAAAATTCCCTCTTTGGCAGCTTTAGCTGCCTGTCTAGCTTTAGAAGCTAAAAGACACTTACCAATAATTGCCTTAGCTTCATCAGGATTTTTTTCTAAAAAGTCAGCTAACGCCCGACCAACAACCACCTCTACTGCTGACTTTGCTTCTGGATTACCTAATTTGGCCTTTGTTTGACCCTCAAATTGAGGATTGGCAATTTTAACTGAAACAATAGCCAATAAACCTTCTCTAACATCTTCGCCAGTTAGAGTCAACCCCTTAAGTAAATCATTTTTCTTGGCATAATCAGTCAAGGTTTTTGTTAGAGCAGTCCGAAAACCGGCCAGATGCATCCCTCCTTCTTGAGTACGGATATTATTGGCAAAACTTAATTCCAAACCTTGAATGTCTTGAACATAAGTAAAAACCGCTTCGACCAAGATTCCTTCTCTTTCCCCTTTGACATAAAAAGGCTCTTTTTGGATTAATTTTTCGCCAGCAATTAAATATTTTAAAAAAGATTTTAAACCCCCTTCAAAATAAAACTGGTAAATAAAAGGGGGTTCTTCTCTCTCGTCTAAAAGAGTAAATTTTGTCTTTTCAACTAAAAAGGCCTGCTCTCTAATATGCTTCAAAATTTTCTTTAAAGAAAACTTTATTTCTCTAAAAATCAAAGGATCGGGATGAAAAATAACTGCCGTTCCTCTTTTTTGGCACCTTTTTTCCTTTTTAACTTTTGTCTTTGGTTTTCCTTGTTGATATTCTTGAGACCAAAGAAAGCCATCTCGACAAACCTCTACTCTTAACCAATCAGAAAGAGCATTAACCACTGAAACACCTACACCATGCAAGCCACCAGCCACTTTATATGCCTTAGCCCCAAACTTTCCGCCAGCATGCAAAGTACACATTACTGTCTCTAAAGCCGATTTTTTTGTCTGAGGATGAATATCAACTGGAATTCCTCGACCATCATCTCTAATCTCAACTTTTTCTCCAGGCAAAATTCTTACTTTAATATCTTTGGCATAACCAGCAACAGCTTCATCAATAGCATTATCTAAACATTCATAAATCAAATGATGTAAACCTTCTGGGCCGGTTGAACCAATATACATTCCTGGCCTTCTCCTCACTGGCTCTAAGCCTTCTAAAACATAAATATCTCTGGCAGTATATTCTTCTTTTTTTGTCTTTTTCTCCATAATAAAAATAGAAAACAATTTATTATTGTTTTCCCATTTAGAAATTATAACAATTTTCACCGAAAAAGACAAATCCCAAATTAAGACACGATCGTGTCTCAATCTGAAGTTTGGGGCTTGAACTAGTTAATTTTCATAATTAAAATACCTTTAGGAGCAAATTTTTTGTTGAAGCGATTTCTTCAATCATCTTTTTTTCCTCCTCGTTTCTCAAGATAACAAAAATTTCATAAGAAAAAAGTCCTTTTTCTTTAAAAATAAAAGAAGAAGATGGCCCAAGAAATTTCAAACCTTTTTCTCTTAATTTTCTGGCTAAAAGAAAAATCTCTTTCCTAGCGAAATTGGCTGAACGATGACTTAATTTAATCTCTACTAATTTACTAACTAATCCTCCTCTAAAGCGATAAAAAGAAGGTAAGGGTAAAGAGAACTTCTCTCTTCTTTCTTTTTCTCTTTCAAAAAATTCCTCTCTTTTTTTGATTTCTGAAAAAATAGACAAGTTTGGATTAAAAGTCTGTAAAAGAACTTCCCGAGAAATAAATTTTAATTTCTGAACTTGAAGAAAGAACCTCTCTGAAGTATCAAAAAAAGGGAAAGAAAGCAAACTATCAGCCGAAATAATTATTGAATAATCAAAAACTTTTTCTAAAGAAAAAAACCATTTAAGAATCAACTCTGAAGCAACAACAAAATCAAACCTTTTTTCAAGAATAGTCCTAATAACTTCTTCTTCTTGATTAAAGTTTTTTAGATATTGACTATCAAAAATTACTCCTCTTAAATTTTTAGATAGCGCCTGAAAAACTTTTTGATTGCCAACTCCCTTCTCCTCAATCAGGTAGCCAGAACAATTCGAACATCTTTCCGGAACTTCTCTTTTAAACAAACAATGATGACAAAGAAGATAAGAATTCCCCCTCTCTTTATGGTAGACCAAAGGCACCGAACAATTCGGACAATTCATCGTCCGGCGACAATCTTGGCAGAGAAGATATCGAGCATAACCTTTTCTGTTAAGATAAAAAAGGAATTTCTTATTTTTCGTTTTTTGAAGAAGGTTAATTACCTTTGAACTAAAAATCTCTGGCAATTTCTCTTCTTTTTTTAAATCAATTACCCCCACTTGGCTCTGATTGATTCTTTTTTGAAAATATCTATCTTCTGTCAAATAAAAGATTTCCAGCTCTGCTTTAGTTAATTGCGAGATTTCTTGAGCAATCTCTCGATTGTCAAGAAAAGGTCTCTGTTTTTCTTGTTTGTGGAAAAAATTTTCCCCTTCAACTAAAAAAATTTTTTTCAAATTTCTGAAAGGCAAAAAAAGGCCCTTCCTCTGAGTAATAACAATTTTTCCTTTCTTCTGCCAAATCTCCTGCCAAAGCCAAGCTAACTGTTTGTCAGAAGTTGGTAAAAGAGTAGTTTCAGAAAAATCCTTTTTTAAAGACGAAAATATCTTCTTGGCCAAAGTCGTCTCCGGACAAACAATTAAAAATTGACTACAACAATCCTTTTCTTTGGCAATTTCTTCTTTTATTTCTTGAAAAATTTTTATTTTACCAGAAAAAATTTCCTCTGATTCGCCTTCTTTCTTCTGGTTAATTTTCTCTTTTTCCTGCCAATAACGAGGAAATTTCTCTATTCTGGCTGGAAAAATTGTTTTAAAAGATAAAGTCAAAGGCGAAAGATAAAAAACGCTCAACCACTTTGCCAAGTCAAAAAAATAGTCAGGAAAAAAAATTTTTTCAAGAATAACTTTCTTAACTGGCTTTAGAGAAAAAGCACTTTTCTTAATCACTCCTTTTACCTTTTCTATCTCTTGACTTTCTAAAACAATACCTTTAATCTCTTTTTTTTTAAAAGGGACTAAAACTAAAGAGCCCCGAGGAATTTTCTTTGAAGCAAAATAACTGAGAACTTGTGGACTCTCTTTTGGCAAAGAAAGAAGAGGAATAATTTCAATAAGATACATTTTTGATTCACTAATTTGTACTAGCCAATCACTTCGGCAATAAAATAAAAAATAGTTTTCTCTCCCACTCCCTCCTTAAATTAAACAAATCCCAAATCTCAAATCCCAAATCACAGATTCTAAATAAATCTAAAATCTAAAAAGTAAAATCTAAAATCTACAACTAAAATCTAAAATTTTGAATAAATTCGAATCTCGAATTTCGAAATCTTCACCCAGCACTACTTTTACGACAATTAAACAGAATAACTCCTTGTTCAAAACATTCTTTAGATAAGGGGAGCAAAAAA
>CALGBJ010000031.1 GCA_937877385.1 uncultured bacterium | reverse complement strand
CCATAAGTGCCAATAACATAGTCAGCCAGCCAAAGGGGGATTTTCTCTGAAGTCAAAGGGTTTTCAGCAAAAATTCCTTTTAAAGGCACGCCAGTCCTTTCCTTTTCTAATTGCGTTCTTTCGAATTCGCTTTTTTCTTTAGTTTTTTGAATGTATTTTTTGACTTCTTGCGAATTACCAACTAGTGGTAAAAGTTTGTTGATGATTTTATGTTCAGGAGCCAGAACTAAAGCAACGACGCCAAAAATAGTATCTACTCTGGTAGTGAAAACCTTAACAATCTCATTGATTTTTTCTATTTTAAAATTAACCTCTGTCCCTTCGCTTCTGCCAATCCAGTTTATCTGCTGGTTTTTTATTTTTTCTAAATAATTAACTTTTTTCAAATCTTCAATTAATCTGTCAGCGTAAGCCGTGATTTTAATTAGCCATTGCTTTTTTGTTTTTTGAACAACTTTTTCGCCACATCTTTCATGTCGGCCATTGATGACTTCTTCGTTGGCTAAACCGATTTTGCATTTCGGGCACCAATTGATAGGAATTTCGGCTTGATAAGCCAGGCCTTTTTTAAAAAGTTGAAGAAAAATCCATTGAGTCCATTTGTAATATCTTGGTTCAGTAGTATTTATTTCTCGCGACCAATCGAAAGAGAGGCCAAGAGATTTTAATTGTCTTTTAAAATTTTTGATATTTCTTTGAGTAGCTGTTTGAGGGTGAATGCCAGTTTTTAAAGCGTAATTTTCAGTTGGTAGACCAAAAGCGTCCCAGCCGATAGGAAATAAAACATTAAAGCCAGCCATCCTTCTTTTCCTGGCGATAATATCCATTGCCGTATAAGAACGGCAATGGCCAACATGGAGTCCTTGGCCGGAAGGGTAGGGGAATTCAACTAAAAGATATTGTTTTGGCTTTTTAGAAAAATCTTTAGCCTGATAGAAGTTCTTTTCCTGCCAGTATTTTTGCCATTTTTTTTCAATTTTTTGAGGGTTATATTTCAATTCCTTCATTTTTTTGATGGTGAAAAAATTATAATGAAATAGCAAAAAATTTCAATCGGAGGGCAGACTTCCGCTTATTCCATTTTCCTCCCCCTCCCTTTGGGAGGGGGAGGTGTAGGAGGGGGAGGGAATGCCTTTTATTCCCCATCCCCCCTCTTACTCCCCCCTTCCCTTTGGGAAGGGGGGAGAAAAAAGTGCCTTAATTTACTTTACTTGACAAATATTTGTTTGTTTTGATATACTATAGTTACTTACCGGTTGGTAAAATAACCTCAGCACTATTCAGTACTATTTTTATAGTAAAAAGGTCGAGGTTGGCCTGCCTTAAGGGCCTAATCAATTTAATTAATATTTATCTTAGGTCGTTCTCTTAACTAAAAAAACTATGCTAAATAAAATAACATCAAAAATAAAGCAAAATACTTATCTTTTTCTTATTAAAAAAGCGCTTGATACTAAGACCGGAAGAAAAATTATCCTCGATCAGCTTGATAAAAGAGTTTATAAAGCCATGGTAGAGAAAGGGTCAGAAAAACACCTCAGAGAAGTTCAAATAAAAAAATATCAATGGGTAAAAGCGCTTATTAAAAGCGGATTAAAAAAATATGAAAAGGGATATATCTCCTCTAATGTTATTGAAAAATTGTTAGAAGTTTTAGGGCTTAATAACTTTTTTAGGGATAGTTTGACAGATGTAGAGAAAGCAAAAGAGGTGTTTAGAAAAAAGTATAATATTGAACCGCCGCTTTTTATAACGATTTCTCCTACTCAAGTATGTAATTTAAGATGCAAAGGATGTTATGCTGCTTCTTCGCCAGAGACCGGAATTACAATGCCTTTTGATATTCTTGATAGAATTCTAAAAGAAAATCATGACATTTTTGGCAGTAGATTTGTAGTAGTTTCCGGCGGAGAACCATTGATGTATAGAAGCCAGGGGAAAACCATCTTGGATATTTTTGAGAAGTATAATGACACATTTTTTATCTTTTATACCAATGGGACATTGATTACAAAAGAAGTTGCTGAAAGGTTGGCTAAGACAGGTAATGCCGTTCCTCAAATTTCAGTTGAAGGATTTGAAAAAGAAACTGATGAAAGAAGGGGAAAAGGCGTTTTTCAGAGAATTTTAGAAGTAATGAAAAATTTAAGAAAGGTAGGCGTGCCGTTTGTGATTTCTGTTACTGGAACAAGGAAAAATATAGACGCTCTTTTAAGTGATGAATTTTATGACTTTTGGTTTGAGAAACAAGGTGTGTTTTATATGTGGCAATTTCAACTGATGCCGATTGGCAGAGGAAAAGAAGTTTTTGATTTGATGCCTACTCCTGAAGAAAGAGTTAAGTTATATAGAAAGTGGGAAGAATTATTAGAGAAAGGATATCCAATTGCCGATTTTTGGAATTCCGGTGTTTTATCAAATGGCTGCATTGCTTATGGAAGAGAAGGAGGCGGCTATTTTTACATTGATTGGAACGGAAATATTATGCCTTGCGTCTTTATTCCTTATTATATAAATAATGTTTATGATCTGTACAAACAAGGAAAAACCATTGCCGATGCCTTGTTTTCGGATTTCTTTAAAAAAGGAAAAGAATGGCAGAAAAAATATGGCTTTGCCTGTCCTAAGAAAGCGGAAAATTGGTTAATGCCTTGTTCAATTAGAGATCATTATAAGTATTTCAGAGAAAATATTCTTCCTGAAAGTGCCAAAGGAGAAGACAGATTTGCTGAAGAGGCAAAGAATTCAAAAGAATATTATGAAAGATTAGTTGAATATGATAAGAAACTTAAAGAGTTAACTCAACCTATTTGGGAAGAAGAATATAAA
>CALGBJ010000030.1 GCA_937877385.1 uncultured bacterium | reverse complement strand
GAAGAAGTAAATGTTAAAAGAGTTCTCTTGGCAAAAATTTCTGAAAAAGAGAAAAAAGAACTTCTCTATTTTGACGAGGATAAAAATTACCAAATAGTTCTTAATCAAAAGATAACTTTTGCTTTAAAAATTGAAGGAAAAACCAGAGAGTTAATTCGTTTAATTCAAAAATTAAGAGGCGAACTCCAATTAAAGCCAGAGGATTCGATAACCTTGGGCGTTAAGGCAAAAAATGAAGAAAGCCGAATTATTCTGCAAAGCTTTTCAGAGAAAATCAAAAAGGAAGTCAGGGCTAAAAAATTTTTTGCCAAAAAGCTGAAAAATTTTGATTTGTTAAGAGAAAATGAAGATTGGCTAATTACTTTGAAAAAATAAGGTGTACTATCCAATTAATTCGGTAACGAAATGAAAAAGATAGTTTTTCTAAGGTTATTTGGGCAAGTAGACCCTCCCCCACCTATTTCCTCCCCCTCCCTCTGGGAGGGGGAGGATTAAGGCGGGGGAGGGAAATAATAACAATCAAACCGTTGCCGAATTGGTTAGCAATTACAAATAAGGAAATTTCGATTGGCAATCTTTTTAAAATTAAAAAAGCAAAATGCCAGAGTTGCCAGAAGTTGAAACGACTGTTAGATATTTAAAAGATAAAATTATCGGTCAAAAAATTGTTGGCTTAGATTTTGATACGCCAAATTTAATCAAAAAACCATCACCAGAAGAATTAAAAAGACAAATAGTTGGCAAAAAAATTACTAAAATCGAAAGAAAAGGGAAAAACATTCTCATTTATCTTAATCAAGATTATCTGCTTTTAATTCACCAAAAACTAACTGGCCATCTTTTGTATGGCAAATGGCAAAAAGAAAAAGGAAAATGGTTGCCTCAAGAAAAAAACAGCCCTCTTTTCTTAGACCGACAAAATAGATTTATTCATTTTCTTCTCTTTTTGGCAAATGGAAAAATGTTAGCCCTTTCTGATCTAAGAAAATTTGCCAAAATTATCTTTGCTAAAAAAGAAGAGGTTTTGAATTCTGACGATTTAAAAACCTTAGGGCCTGAACCCCTAAGCAAGGAATTTACTTTGGCTTACTTCCAAAAGATCTGCCAAAAATCAAACAAACCAATAAAAACGCTTCTGATGGATCAAAAATTGATTTCTGGAATAGGCAATATCTATTCTGACGAAATTCTTTGGCAAGCAAAAATTTCACCTTTGAGGAAAGCCAACTCCCTTAAGGAAAAAGAAATAAAAGTTATTTATCAAAAAATAAAAGTAGTTCTCAAAGAAGCTATCAAACTTCAAGGAACTTCAATTGTTGATTATCGAAAACCTGATGGCGCTAAAGGAGAAATGGACAAATTCTTAAAAGTTTACCGAAAAGAAGGTCAAAAATGTCCAAGGTGTCAAGGGATTATTAAAAGAGTAGTCATCAATGGCCGCTCAGCTCATTTTTGTCCAAAATGTCAAAAATAATAACTGCTGATTATCTCAAAATTGGCAATGCTCAAGATTTAAAAGGAAAAGAAAAGATAATTTACCGTTTTTTAGAGATTCTACCAGGGCTGCTTAGCTGGCTAACCCTTTTCTTTCTTTTCTTCTTCTCTTTCAAAAAACCTTTCTGGGTGGCTATTTTTATTATTCTTTTTGACCTCTACTGGCTAATTAAAACCGTTTATTTAAGCATCCATCTCCGCTCGGCTTATCAAAAAATGAAAGAAACTCTTAAAGTAAATTGGTTGGAAAAATTAAAAAATGACTATCCTAATAAATGGCAAGAAATTACTCACTTAATTATTCTGCCAATGTACAAAGAACCGTTGGAAATAGTTGAAGAAAGCTTCCTGGCTTTAACTAAAGCAAACTATCCTAAAGAAAAATTTATTGTCGTTCTCTCAATTGAAGAGAAAAACCCAAAAAGAAAAGAAATTGCCGACTATCTTAAAAAAAAATTTGAAAATAAATTTTTTAAATTACTAATTACTTTTCACCCAAAAAATCTAAAAGGAGAAATCGCTGGCAAGGGAGCCAATGAAAGTTGGGCAGCCAAAGAGGCAGACGAAAAGATTATTAAACCCTTAAATTTAACCGAAGAAAAAATTATTGTCTCTTCATTTGATGTTGACTCAGTTATCTTCAAAGATTATTTTGCTTACCTAACTTATAAATTTCTCTCAACGCCAAACAATCAAAGGGCAAGTTATCAGCCAATTCCTTTGTTTTTAAATAATATCTGGCAAGCAAATCCTGTTTCTCGAGTAATGGCTTTCTCTTCTACTTTCTGGCATACCCTCAACCAAGACAGGCCAGAAAAAAAGATTACTTTTTCCAGCCATTCTTTGCCTTTTAAACCTTTAAAAGAAATTAACTTTTGGCAGAAAAATGTTGTTTCTGAAGATTCAAGAATTTTTTGGAATTTTTTTCTTTATTTTAATGGCAATTGGCGAGTTGTTCCTCTTTATTATCCTATCTCAATGGATGCTAATACTGCGCCGAAATTCTGGCAAACTCTGAAAAATATCTACAAGCAGCAAAGAAGATGGGCTTATGGCGTAGCTGATGTTTCTTATTTTCTTTATGGCTTTTTAAAAAATAAAAAAATTCCTCTAAAAAAGAAATTCAGATACGGTTTTCCCACTTTTGCTGGTTTTTACAGCTGGGCAACTAATGCTTTAATTATCTTTTTAGGCGGCTGGCTACCTCTGATTTTTGGCGAAGAAAAATTTCGCTATTCTCTCTTAGCCAGTCATTTACCTTTTTTAACTAGAGACATCTTAACGATCGCTATGGTAGGTATAGTTAGTTCAGCTGTTCTGACAATTCAAATTCTTCCTCCTCGACCACCAAATTATCCCAAAAGAAGCACTATTTCAATGGTCCTCCAATGGCTTCTTGTTCCAATAACTCTAATTATTTTTGGCAGTTTGCCGGCTTTAGAAGCCCAAACAAGATTACTTTTAGGAAAATATCTTGATTTCTGGTTCACCCCAAAAACAAGACAAGAGAA
>CALGBJ010000029.1 GCA_937877385.1 uncultured bacterium | reverse complement strand
GTGAAAATTGTTGGCAGAGTCAAAAAAAGACCAAAAGGAACTGAGAATAAAAATTTAGTTAGCGGTCAATTTGAAATCGAAGTTAAAGAAGTAGAAGTTTTTTCTCAAGCCAAAACCTTGCCATTTTCTATAGAGGATGACGGCTATCAAATCAAAGAAGAAACAAGATTAAAATACCGCTATCTTGATTTAAGAAGAGAAAGATTGAAAAACAATCTTTCTCTTAAAGCCAAAACTACTAAAGTTATTCGAGATTTTCTTGAAAAGAATGACTTTTTAGAAATAGAAACTCCTTATTTAAGCAAGTCAACTCCAGAAGGAGCCAGAGATTATTTGGTTCCTTCACGTCTCGAACCAGGAAAATTTTACGCCTTAACTCAATCTCCTCAACAATACAAACAACTATTGATGGTAGCTGGTTTTGAAAAATACTATCAATTTGCCAGATGTTTTCGAGACGAAGATACTCGAGGAGACCGCCAGCCAGAATTTACTCAGGTTGATCTAGAAATTTCCTTTGCTGAAGAAGAAGAAATTCTTGCTTTAGTTGAAAAATTAATTTTAGAAATAGTTAATAAGGTTTTTCCGGAAAAGAAAATCGCCAAGATTCCCTTTCCGAGAATAACCTACCAAGAAGCAATAGAAAAATTCAAAACTGATAAACCCAATTTGAGCAAAGAAAAAAACGAGTTATTTTTCTGCTTTATTGTCAATTTTCCAATGTTTGAAAAAAAGAAAGGCAAATGGGAAGTTACCCATCATCCTTTTACTCTGCCTAAGGAAAAAGACCCTGAAAAAATCAAAAAAAATCCAGAAAAAATCCTTGCCCACCAATACGACTTAGTCCTTAATGGCGAAGAAATTGGCGGTGGCAGTTTAAGAAGTTTTCAGCCAGAAATTCTAGAAGCAGTTTTTGAAGTTATTGGTTATCCAAAAAGAGAGACCAGAAAACAATTTGGCCATTTATTAGAGGCATTTAAATATGGCGTGCCCCCTCATGGCGGAATTGCCTTTGGCTTAGAAAGATTATTAGCCACTATTTTAGGCGAAAAAAGTATTCGAGAAGTAATGGCTTTCCCCAAAACAGGCGAAGGTCGAGATTTAATGATGGGAGCGCCTTCTTCTGTCTCTGAAAACCAATTAAAAGAATTGTCAATCCAGATAAAAAGCAAAAAAGGGAAATGAGAAATATCTTTTTAACTTTTATTGCCTTCCTCTCAATTTTTTTCTTTTTCTTTTTCTCTAGCCAAGCCTCAACTTGGTTTTTTTCTCTTTTTAAACCAAGTTATTATCTAAAAACAATAAATCTTCTTAAAGAAGAAAACGCTCTTCTTTATTCAGAGATTAGTCAAAAAAAAGAAATTCTTAAAGAAAACAAAAACCTTAAAAAACTTTTAGAAATTAAAGAAAAAGAGCCAAAAAGAAAATATTTTTTAGCCAAAGTAACTGGCTTAAACCTTTTTAATTACCAACCTTCTATTATAATCGAAGTAGATAAAAAAATAGTTAAGGAAGGGATGCCGGTTATTTTGCCAGGAAATATTCTTTTTGGTTTGGTTAAAAAAATCTCTGGCGAGCGAGCAAAAGTAGCCACTCTTTTTAGTCAAGAATTTTCTACTTCAGTAAAAATTTTTAGCAGCTCGGAAAAAGAAAAACCGATTATCGGTTTAGCCAAAGGAGAAGAAAGTAAAATTATTGTTGATTTGGTTTCTAAAGAAAAAAAAATAGAAAAAGGAGACAGTGTTTTTACTTCTGGCTTAGACCAAAAATTTCCTGCTGATTTATATTTAGGGAAAATAAGAAAAATTGAAAAAAAAGAAGGTCTTTTTCAAAAAATAGAGATAGAACCTCCTTTTAAATGGCAAGAAATCTCCCAAGTTTTTATTTTGTTAAACGAAACTTCAACTATCGAATGAAAAATCAATTATCTCAAAAATTTTGTTTCTTTTTTTAAAGCCCTTTATCAATCTTATTTTTGATTCGGAAATTTTAAAATAAGAACTAAGAACTCTTACTACTTCCCTATTAGCCCTGCCTTTTTCTGGTTTTTCTTTGATTTTTACCTCAAAACTATCTTCAGATTTTTTGATTACTTCCTCTTTTTTTGAATTTGGAAAAACTTTGACCTTTATTAACATTAAATCTATTTTTATTTCTTACTCAATTTTTTACCTAAATTATTTTTCAACCTTTCATTTACTTTTCAAAAATAATAATAAAATCACATTCTCACATTCTTAAGAATACGAGAATGTTTTATATTTTTCTTCAAAACTTGTTAATGAATTTCAATCCCTCGAACATTTATTTTTTCCGAATCAATAATATTTTTATACTCCTTTATAAACTTATCAAATTTTTTCTTATCTTTAATAATTTCAAAACTTTTAGGAAATTTTTTCTTTAAAATTTTAATAAATTCTTCTCCAGCCAACCGGATGTTAATTATCTCAAACCAATAAAAATCAGTAAAATCCTTGGTCTTTTTAATAATATCTTCTAAATCTATCAGTCCAGGAATTATTGGACTAATAAAAGTATAAGTTTTTATTTTGTTTTCTTTAAGAATTTTTAAAGCTCTTATTCTCTTTTCATTTGCCGGCGAAAATGGCTCAAAAACC
The DNA here is from genome assembly GCA_937877385.1 of uncultured bacterium. GTDB lineage: Bacteria > Patescibacteriota > Minisyncoccia > UBA6257 > JAGGUH01 > CALGBJ01. The sequence continues at coordinate 242 of CALGBJ010000029.1, read as the reverse complement.
TTTTTTAGAGAACCGTTAAAACTATTTATTGTCAAACCAACTTCAATATTTTCAAACTTTTTAAAAATATCAATATCCCGCAAAACCAAATCTGATTTAGTAAGAATGCAAAGTTTAATTCTTTTATCTAAATTTTCTAACACTTTGCGAGTCAGTTTTAATTTCTTTTCAATTGGCTGATAAGGATCGGAAACAGAACTCATATAAACCCAGCCGTCAACATATTTTCCTTTTACCAGTTC
>CALGBJ010000028.1 GCA_937877385.1 uncultured bacterium | reverse complement strand
CATCTTTGAGCCAACGGCCGGACTTGAACCGGCGACCTACTCCTTACCATGGAGTTGCTCTGCCGACTGAGCTACGTTGGCTTCTCTTTTGTTTTTTAAAGGAAAACTTTCTAAAAGATAATATCTTGCTCCTTGAGGAGAAAGCTTGCTTTCAAATAAGTCTATTTTTTTAACAGAAAATTCTTGATTAAATTCTTCAGAAATATCAGGAGCGCCTGGTAAAATTTTCTTCAATCGAGCCAAGGTAATATGAGGCACCAAAGGTCGGTTATTTGTTGAAAAAGATAATCCCCTATTCAACAACTTGCCAGTCAACTCTTTTCTGATTTTCTCCAACTCCAGCGATCTTTTTCCTCTCCACCAAATCATTTTAGCAAATTTTTTTTCTGGAGCAAAACAAATTCTTTCAAAAAACAAATTAAAAACCTCTTGGCTGGCAAAGATCTTTTTGGCTTCTTCTCTAAGGATATCTATCTCTGGCAAAGAAAGATAACCGAAGAAAATAATTGTCAAATGAAAATTCTTTTCTGGCAACCAACGAATTAAAGAAGATATTTTTCTTGTCTTTTTCTTAAATTTAGCAATTCCTTTTCTTAAAGAAAAAATTATTGACTTCTCCAAAGAAACAGCCAAAAAGACCCTTTTCTTATTTGCCATTCTTCTTTTTCTCCTCTTTGTTGTTTTCCTCTATTATCTCTTCAAAGAAATTATTTCTTTCTGAAAAAGAATTTTTCTTTTTCAGAGAATTAAGCCAATTACTAACTAAATTATCGCCTTTCAAAAAAATTACCCTTGATTTTCTCAAAATAATCTCGGTTATTTTTTCAATTGTCTTATCCCACTCTTCCAAAGTTTTATTAAATATCTTTTTTTCTTCCAAAGAAACTTGATTATTATTCTCTTCTTTAATTTTTTTAACTGAAAAAGGAAATCTCCTAAAAAAAATAAAAATTATACCTGCTAAAGAAGAAACCAAAATTATAGAATTTATCGTATTAAACATAATTCTCTTAAATTTCTAAACGAACGAAATCCTGAACGGCAATATTTTCACCAATTTTGGCAATATAAGTTTTCAATAATTCCTCTATCGTCAAAGAAGAATCTTTAATATATGGCTGAGAAAGCAAACAAATTTCCTGCCATCTTTTTTTTAATTTCCCATTGACAATTTGTTCAATAATCTCTTTTGGTTTTTTAACATCTTTAAACTCCTCAAGATAACTTTCTCTAAGATTTTTTTTAACTTCTTCGGGAATTTGTTCCTCGCTAAGATATTCTGGTTTCATAGCGGCAATGTGCATAGCCAAATTATGGGCTAATTCTAAAAAGAGTTCATTTTTAGCGACAAAATCGGTCTCGCAGGAAAGTTTAACTAAGACACCAATTCGTTGATTACTATGAAGATAACAACCAATAACTCCTGCCTTTGTTTCTCTTGCTAACTTTTTAGAGGCCTCCATAATCCCTTTCCTTCTCAAGAATTCTTTGGCTTTTTCGATGTCTCCGTTGGTTTCTTCTAGGGCCTCTTTACATTTACTTAAAGAAACTAAAGTTTCTTCTCTTAATTTTTTAACTAAATTAATATCAACCATATTTTTTTATTTTTTATTTTTTTATTTTTTCTCTAATTTTCTTTTACCAGAAGACATTGTTAAGCGAACATTACCTCTGATAGTCCTTGTATTTCTTCTTGTTCGTTGACCTCTAACCGGCAGTTTCTTTAAATGCCTTATTCCCCGATAACAGCTGATATCTTTAAGATGTTTTATATCAGCCCTAATTCTTCTTTTTAAATCTTCTTCTATTTTGAGATTTTTTTTAGCAATAATTTCTTGAATTTTTCTAATTTCTGTTTCTTTTAAATCCTTAGCTCTAATATCAAAACTAATTCCGGCGTCAGCCAGAATTTTTTGGGATAAACTTCGACCAATGCCATAAATATAAGTTAAAGCAATCTCTATTCTTTTATTATCAGGGATGTTAACCCCAGCTACTCGGACCATAACTCTTTAATACTTTAATTTATAATTCATAAATTCAACCCTGTCTTTGTTTGTGTTTTGGGTTTTTTTTGCAAATAACATAAAGCCGCCCTTTGCGTCGGACTATTTGACAATCGCGGCAAATTTTTTTGACTGAACTCCTAACTTTCATTTTTATAATCTATAAATAATTCTCCCTCTTGTTTTATCATAAGGACTCATCTCGATTAAAACTTTATCTCCGGGGATGATTTTAATTCTATACATCCTTAATTTACCAGCCAAATGGGCTAAAATTTCTTCGCCCTCTCCAATCTCCACTTTAAAAAAGCCCTTTGGCAAAACCTCTATTACTCTACCTTGAATTTTTTCTTTCTTTTTTTTCACCCTAAAAAATATTAGTCAAAAACCAAAAAAAGTCAACAAAT
>CALGBJ010000027.1 GCA_937877385.1 uncultured bacterium | reverse complement strand
TCTCCAAAAATTGCCTTTCCTCTTTCTTCTTTGGAATTAGCCGGTCTCTGGCATCCTCCTTTTGCTTATTTTTCTACCTCTCAGATTAAAAAGGAAAAAGTTAAAGAACTACCCCCACCAGAAGATTTATCTGAAGAAGGAATAATTTTAGGTAAAAATACTTATCATAATCAAGAAACAATTATTAGATTAGCCAAAGAAGATAGGAGACGACATCTTTATATCATTGGTCAAACTGGCACTGGTAAATCGGCCTTTCTTCAAAATTTGACCTTTCAAGATATTATTAACGGTGAAGGTGCTTGCTTGGTTGATCCTCATGGAGATTTAATTGAAGAATTGCTTGGTTTAATTCCTGAGGAAAGAAAAGAAGATGTTATTTTGTTTGAACCAGGCAATCCTGAAGTGGCTTTTGGTTTAAATATGCTTGAATATGATCCAGAAAAACCAGAACAGAAAAGTTTTATTGCTAACGAAATGATTGAAATTTTTTATCAGCTTTATTCTCAAGAAACAATGGGACCAATGTTTGAGCAATATATGAGAAACAGTTTACTTCTGTTAATGGATAGGCCAGAGAATAAATTTACTTTAATTGAAGTACCCCGAGTTTTAACAGATGAAGAGTTTAGGCACTCTCTTTTAGAAAAATGCCAAAATAGTTTGGTTTATAATTTCTGGTTAAAGGAAGCCGAAAAAGCCGGTGGCGAAGCTGCTTTGGAAAACATTGCTCCTTATATCACTTCCAAACTTAATTCTTTTATTAGTAATGATTATCTAAGGCCTATTTTAGGCCAATCAGAAAGTTCAGTTGATTTTAGAAAGATAATGGATGAAAAGAAAATTTTTTTAGTTAATCTCGCCAAAGGAAAAATCGGCGAATTAAATGCTCGACTCTTGGGAATGATAATTGTTGGTAAAATTTTTATGGCTGCCCTTTCTCGAGTTGATTTAGCTGAAAGTCAAAGAAAGGATTTTTATCTTTATTTAGATGAATTTCAAAATTTAACTACCAGAACAATTGCTTCAATTCTTTCTGAAGCTAGAAAATATCGTTTGAATTTAATTATCGCCCATCAGTTCATTGCTCAACTCAAAGATGAAATCAAAGAAGCGGT
>CALGBJ010000026.1 GCA_937877385.1 uncultured bacterium | reverse complement strand
GGTTGGGGGTTCGCCCTGTACCAGAATTTCGCTTTGCGAAATACGGTACAGGGCGCCCAGTACCGTGCTTCGCTCTGGTACTGGGCGAGTCCTTAAAAACGAAGTTTTTATTTTGTTTATTTGCCCCGTTAGCTCAATTGGCAGAGCAGTGGCCTCTTAAGCCATTGGTTGGGGGTTCGAGTCCCTCACGGGGCACAGCATCCAGCACCACTCTGGGCTACTGCCCAGAGTGGTGCTGGATGGGCAATTAGCAATTAGCAGTTGGCAGTTGGCTATTGGTAATTAACAAAATGACTCAAGAAGATTTTTTTAATAAAATTTTTGTTTTTTTAAAAAATCTCTTTTATTATTTTTTAGAAATTATTAAAAGCATCTATCATTTTTTAATTACTCCTTCAACTCTTAATTTTTTGAAGATTCTCTTTCTTTTTCTCAGCTTTCTCCTTTTTTTGGCTATTCTTATTCTTTTAAGAGAAATTGAGTTTTTAAACAAATTTTCTCAAGAAAAAAAGAAGAAAATTACCTTAAAAGAGAAAAAAAGAAAAATTTTTTTTCAAATAAAAAAATTAGAAAATAATCCAAATAAAGAGATTTTAAGGAAAAATATCATTAAAGCCGAAGAAATTCTTTGTCAGGTTTTAAAAGAAGATGGTTTTGAGGGCGAGAGTTTTCTTGAGCAGTTGGACCAAGCAGGCGAAATTATTCCTAATTTGAGAGATTTGGAAAAAGCTCATTCTTTTAAAGAAAAAATAGAAAGAGGGGAAGATTTTGATGAGAAAAAAGGAGGGATTATCCTTTCTATTTATCTTCAAACCATTCGTTTATTGGCTAATTTTTAAAGCGACAGTTAGACAGGCAATTTTTTTAGCCCCGGCTTTTTTTAATACCTTAGCTGCTTCTTTGACAGTTAAGCCAGAAGTATAGACATCATCTAAGAGGATGATTTTTTTATTTTTAACCTCTTTTTTAACTTCAAAGGCGTCTTTTATATTTTCTTCTCTTTCTTTTAAAGTTAAACCAGCTTGTTCTTTAGTTGGTTTTTTTCGGAAGAGAATATCTTTTTTTAAAGAGAGATTAAATTTTTCTGCTAAAAGTGAGGCGATTAATTCTGATTGATTAAATCCTCGCCAGCGTTCTCGGCGAGGATAAAGAGGAATAGGTATAATTAGCCATTCTTTTTTGATAATTTTTTCCAATTCTGATTCTATTAGATATTTAGCCAAAATAGCTGAAAGAGTTAAGGAGATTTCTTTGATAAATTGATATTTGTAGGTTTTGAGGAGTTTTTGGATTAAGGGATTGTTATAATCAGTAGCAGCACCAAGCCAACTAATTTGGTTTTTTCCTTGGTGGTAACAACTTGGCAGATAAATTTTTTTCGTTCTTCGGTGAAAGTAAAATGGCAATTTTCTTTGGCAAGTTGGACAAAAAGGAAAAGAGTGTGTTTTTATTTGATTAAAACAATTTTGACAAAGATAGGGAAGGTATCTTTTTTTGTAGATAGTTCCACAACCAAGGCATTTTTCTGGAAAGAGGATTTCTTTAGTCAGGATTGACAAATCTTTTGCTAAAAAAATTATTTTTTTATATAATTTATTAGAATTAATCACTTTATGTTTAACTTTAATTTTTTAAAATTATTTTCTTCTGGTCGGAGAAGGGCTTTGGGTTTGGAAATAGGAACAACGACGATTAAGATAGTTGAGTTAGTTAAAGATAAGGCAAATAGAATTTCTTTGGAGAATTATGGCCTTTTAAATAATTACGGACATTTAGAAAGGATTAATGATGCTTTTCAGACAAGTAGTTTGAGATTAATGGAAGAGGATGTTTCTCATTATATTCGAAAATTAGTTGAAAGAGCAAGATTTAAAACGAGAGATGTTGGTATGACTTTGCCTGTTTATTCAACTTTTGTTACTGTTTTTGAAATGCCACCAATGCCGGATAAGGAGTTGAAAAAAGCTGTTCCCTTTCAAGCCCGGCAAGTGGTGCCTTCGCCATTTTCAGAAGTAGTTATAGATTGGATAAAGATAGAACCTTCTCATGAAGAAATTCTTTATCGAAAGTTAAATAATTCTCTTATTTTTCTTATTGCTGTTTCTAAAGATGTTATTGCTCGGTATCGAAGAATTGCTCAAGGTGCTTCTCTTAATTTAGTTAGTTTGGAATTGGAAACTTTGTCTCAAGGTCGGGCTGTTCTTGGCAATGATAAGGTGCCGACCTTTATTTTAGATCTTGGCTCGCGAGTAACTAATTTTTCTATTTTTGACAATGGTTTTTTGAGGATGAATAAATTTTTTGATTTGGCTTCTGGAGAAATCACTCAAGCTATTGCTAATGGTTTAAGAGTTAGCGTTTGGAAAGCTGAGGAAATAAAGAAAAGAAATGGTTTGAAATCAGAAGGAGGAGAGATAGAAATTCCGAATTTAATCTATCCAATTTTGGATGCTATTATCAATGAAGCTAAGAAGTTAATTTCTCTTTATCAAGAGAGAACTGGGAGAAAAATTGAGAAGGTTATTTTAGCCGGTTCTTCTTCAAGAATGCCTGGCCTTTTAGAATATCTTTCCAAGGAAATGCCAGAAGTAGTTGTTTCTCAAGCCAACGCTTTTGCTAGAATAAATTATCCAGATGATTGGCTGCCGATTATTAAAGGAATCCAATCTTCTTTTGGTCCGGTTAATGGTATTGCTTCAAAGATTCTTTTAGAGTAAAATTGATATTTGTGGAAAAAAATTTGCTTAAATTCATTTAACTTGATAAAATTTAAAGAAAATTTTTATGCCTCTTTATTATAAAGACAAGGAATTTGGATACCGACCAGAAGTAAGAGCTATTCTTCCTTGGAGGTTTTTTGTTTTCTCTCTCTTTTTTACTTTGACTTGCTTTGTTCTTTATTTTCTTTTTTCAGATTATCTTTTGCCATCTTCGAGGAAAGCTCAAGAAGAAATTAAAGAGAAAACTAGCCAGCTCGGCAAAGAGATAAGCCAGAAAGATAGACAGCAGGTTTTAGTTTTTTATTCACAAGTAAGGAATTTGGAAGCTTTGCTTTCTTCCCATATCTATCCTTCTTCTTTGCTTGCTGAAAAGATAGAAAAGAACCTTTTGCCCCAAGTTAGTTTAAGGCGGATTTCTATTGAAGCTCCTAAACATTTTTTTTCTCTTCAAGGGGAAGCCGATAGTAAAGAAACGCTTTTAAAACAGATACTCGTTTTTGAGAGGGATGAAGATTTTTCTAAAGTTGAGATAGGTAATCTTTCTTATGGCAAAAACGTTATTAATTTTTCTTTGAAGGTTTATTTTAAGCCAGAAATAATGAGATACAACAAAAAGTAAAATATTTATGGCAATCAAAACTGAGACAAAATATGGTCAGAGGAGTTTAATTATTGTTTCTTCGGTGGTTATTATTTTAGTTGGTCTCTGGTTTCTTTTTTCTAAAGATTGGCCTCTTTTTAGAGATTTTCTGAAAATGCGAGAAGAAATTTATCAGTTAAAAAAGGAATATGAGTTTCAGAAAGAGAGATTGCTTAAAACCCAAGAAATTTTCAAAAAGTTTCATAGTCGACTTTCAGAAGTTGAAGACATTTCTTTGGCTCTACCAATTAAAGAAGATTATGGTCAAATTTTATCAGAAATTCAATTTCTTGCTCAGAAAAATAATTTAACAATTGAAGACCTTTCTTTTCAAAAAGGGATAATAAAAAACGAAGAAGTAGAAGAAAATTCTCTTTTTATTCCTTGCTCAACAATAGTTGTTTCTTTAAAGGGAAAGGGTTATTATTCTGGAATAAAGAGTTTTCTTAAAGATATTGAAAGTGATATTCGCTTAATGGATATTGAAAGGATTGATTTGACTAAAAGAATTCTTGGTTTGCCAGGCAAGAGAGTTAAGACAAGCAATCCCTTGATTAGTTTTTCAGCCACTATTTCTACTTATAAACAAGAATTGAAATAAAATTATGGCTATTATTGTCGAAAAAGAAAAAAAGAAAAAACCTTACTTTTTTTACCTTATTCTTTTGTTTTTTCTTTTTCTTGTTTTAGGTTTTGTTTATCTTCATATTTCAAGTTTGAAGGAATCTTTAGAGAAAATTTCCATTGAGAAAAAATTTGATGTCACTGGTGGTTTAGCCGATATAAAAATTAATCAAGAAATGGAGAGGTTGATTAGCAATCCGCTTTATCAGAACTTAAAGAAATTTAGTCCAACAGTTAACATTGGTCCAACTGGTAAAAAAAATCCTTTTGCTGATTAATTTATGAAACTCCATCCAATTTTAGAGATATTGATAAAAGAAAACCTTTTAACTCAAAGTTTAGCTGAAAAGATTCAAAAGGAATCAGAAGTTTTAGAAAGAGAAGTAGAGGATTTAGTTTTGGAAAGGAGGATTGTTAATGAGAGGAAGCTTTTAGAAATAAAAAGCAAAATTTTTTCTTTGCCGGTTAAGATTTTTAAGAAAGATGAGGAAATCCCTAAGGAGGTTTTAAAATTAATTCCAGAGAATGTAGCTAAAAATTATCAGTTAGTGGCTTTTGACAAGAAAGAAGGTAAGTTGTTTGTTGCTCTTTTACATCCAGAAAGGCCTTCGGTTCAGGAAGCTTTAAGGTTTTTGTCTCAGAAGTTAAATCTTGATATAGTTATTTATTTGACTTCATTTTCTGACTTGCAAAGAATGTGGACTGGTTATGAAGAGTTTGGTTCGGAAATAGAAAAGTGTTTAGCTGAGATAAGAACCGAGAGGAGAAAGTTCCAGAAACCACCAAGATTTATCAATTTAGAAGAGGCTATGGGGGTGGCTGGCGAAGAAGCGCCGATTATTAAAATTGTTTCTATTCTTTTGAGGCACGGAGTGAGGATAGGGGCTTCGGATATTCATATTGAACCTTTAAAAACAAAAATGAGGGTTCGTTATCGAATTGATGGTGTTTTGCATACTTCTCTTTATCTTCCTTTGGAGTTGATTTTGCCGATTGTTTTAAGGGTTAAAATTCTTTCAAACTTGAAAATAGATATTACTAGGAAACCTCAAGATGGTAGATTTAGTACTATTGTTGATAATAAGGAAATCGACTATCGAGTTTCTACTTTGCCAACAGCGGTTGGCGAGAAGGTAGCTATTAGAATCTTGGATCCAACAATTGGTTTAAAGAAGGTGGAGGATTTAGGATTAAGAGGAAGGAGTGAAAAGGTTATTCAAAAGGCAATTAAAAGTCCTTATGGAATGATTTTGATTACTGGACCAACTGGTTGTGGTAAAACAACTACTCTTTATGCTCTATTGCAAGAGTTAGATAGAGAAAAAATTAATATTATTACTTTAGAAGATCCAATAGAATATTTTATAGAAGGAATTAATCAGTCACAGATTAAACCAGAAATTGGTTATACTTTTGCTTCTGGTTTACGTCAGATTTTGCGACAGGACCCTGATGTAATAATGGTTGGTGAAATTAGAGATGAAGAAACAGCTGCTTTAGCTACTCATGCAGCTTTAACTGGTCATTTAGTTTTTTCCACTTTGCATACCAATAATGCTTTAGGAGTTATTCCGAGATTGGTTGATATGAGGGTGCCGGCTTATCTTTTACCTTCGGCTATTTCTCTAATGGTTGCTCAAAGATTAGTACCTCGGCTTTGTCCTTTTTGCCGGGAGAAGATAAAAGCCAGCAAGGAAATGGAAGAAGTTATTAAGAAGGAAATAGATTCTTTGCCACCTAAAATAAGAGAGAAAATTTCTTTTAAACCGCCTTACGAGATTTATCGTTCTCCTGGTTGTCAAAAATGTAATTTTAAAGGAATAAAAGGAAGAATTGCTTTGTTTGAGGTTTTTGAGATGACTCCTCAGTTGGCTAAAGTTATTTCTTCAGGGATAAATGA
>CALGBJ010000025.1 GCA_937877385.1 uncultured bacterium | reverse complement strand
TTAAACAAACAATGAAAATTTAGATTTGACTTTTTAGATGTGGTTTTTAGATTTTAGATTTAAGATTTTAGATTGAAAAGTTTTGAGATTTAAGATTTGGATTTGACATTTGACTTTTGAGATTTGAGATTTTAAAAAAGTAAATAAAAATGTTTTCCTTGTTTTTTATTTCTTTGACCTTTATTTTCTTTTTTCTTACTCTCTTTATTTTTTTAAAAAGAAAATCTTTTTCTTTGAGAATTTTTTCTGGCTTAGAAAAGCGGCTTCTTTGCCTTTCTTTTCCCATTCAAATAGAAAAAGAAGGAGAAAAAGAAATTAAAGAAGAATTAGAAAAGGTCTCCCAATTTTTAGGTGTTTTATCTGAAAAAAAAGAAGATTTTGTTTTTGAAATTGCTGTTCCTTGCTTTGAAAAAAACATCCGGTTTTATTTGGCTTGCCAGCAAGGAGAAGTAGAATGGCTAACAAAATTAGCAGAAAGTTTTTGGCCAGAAATTCAAGTTAAAACTTGTCCTGACTATAACATCTTTCACCCAGAAGGCCAGAGTGCTGGCGCTTATTTAACTTTAAAAAAAAGTTGGCCCCTGCCTATCAAATTTGCTTCTGATTTTCAAAAAGACCCTTTGGAAATTGTTGTCGGTACCTTTGACAAGCTTGCTAAAGAAGGTGAAGGAATGGCTTTTCAGTTAATAGTTAAAGGACAAGAGAGAAAAAATAACCAACTTAAAAAGGTTATTAGTTGTTTAAAAGAAGGAAAAAGTTTATCAGATTCTTTAGGAAGAAAAAATCTTTTGATTAGTTTTTTTGATCTTCTTTTAGAAATAATTACTACTCTTTTTTCTCCTTCAACCGAAAAACAAGAGAGAGGAGTTACCGAGAAAAAAATAGACGAGAAATTAATTGAGGATTTAGAGAAAAAAGCAAGTTACCCTTTTCTTTCTGTTAATTTGCGATTACTGTCTTCGGCTTCAACTAAAGAAAGAGCCGAGTCGTTATTGAGTCAAATTTCTTCTTCTTTTTCCCAATTTGATTTTCCTGGTAGAAATTCTTTTCAAATTAAAAGACCTAAAAATCTTAATGATTTTATTATTGATTTTTCTTGGCGAAATTTTTCTCCAAAAATTGCCTTTCCTCTTTCTTCTTTGGAATTAGCCGGTCTCTGGCATCCTCCTTTTGCTTATTTTTCTAC
>CALGBJ010000024.1 GCA_937877385.1 uncultured bacterium | reverse complement strand
ATTAAATTCTTGTCAAATTTAGAAAAGGACAAATTGAAGGTTAACCTTGACATCTCTTAAATTTTTTGTTATTATTTCGTCAGTAAATAAGAATATAAAAAGGAGGTGAAAGAGATGTTTTGGTTGATTGTAATTTTTATTTTACTGTTAATTATAGGAGCAGTGGTTAGTGGTTGTCTTTTTGAAGTGAAGCCGATGCAGGTGGTAATTCTGAGAGATAGAACAACCGGCAGATTAACGCAGAAAAATCCGGGGCTGAAATTTAAACAACCCACAGAGGAAATTTACAGAGAATTCAACTGCCGTAGGAGAGTTAAAGAGATCTCTGTTGAAGCGATTACGTCTGATGCTCAAAAAGTGACGCTTGCAGCTAGATTGATTTATTTCATAGATGCTTTGGATAAAGATGGGAAAGAAAAAACACTGAGTGTAGAAGGAAAAGAGATTCCTCGAGGAGTTATTGCTGCTCGGAATTTGCCGGAAGTTGAAGAAAAAAAATTAATTGAAGAAATAGAGGGGTTGGCAAAAGAAGTTATCTCTACTAATTTAAAAAAGTACATCTCAAATTTAAAGATGAGCGAGATTCAAATAAATGAAATTCCCAAGTCATGGAAAAAAGATCGTATCCCTCGCTGTCCTAAATGTGGAAGCCAGATGAAGGTGGATGGACAGCAATTCCATTGCTCGAATGATGAGTGTAAGTGGAGTGGCAAGACAAAGGAAAACAGCAAAGCAAAGGAAAGTGATAAGACAAAGGAAGAGGTAAATTTGATTTCGGTGAATGCTTCTCTTTTAGAACTTCTTTCCTGGCTTGTTTCAGTTGAATCAGATAAGGTCCTTTCAGACACATTTGGAATTGGAACAGAGTTTGTTCTTCTCTATCAGGAGCCACCAAGCGAGATTGCTGAAGCGAAATTAGCTGAGCAAGAATACGTGAGTAGAACTGAAGCAGAGAAGAAGAGACAGAAGTTAGAAAGAGTGAGAGCTAATATCGTAAAAGGTATTAGAGAAAAGACAGGGATTCCAGCTTGGCTTCTTTTTATTACTCAAGAAATTCCTTCAGTAGTTTCTTCAATAATCAAAGAAGTTAAAGAAAAAGGAGGTGAAAAAGATGAAGATAGAGATAAAGAAGTGGTTTCTTGATATTCTTGATATTAAAATTGGCTTGATAGTTCTGGTTTGGTTGCTGACTTTTCTTGTTTTGACTGAGTGGAAATGCGAAGGGCTTCTAACTTTGCTCTTGTTTGCTCTTTCTGGTTATTATATCTATGTCTCTAAGATTATTCATCTTAAGGGAAGCGGGGAAGTAAAGAAAGATATTCTTCTGGCTGGATTCTGGATAGTTCTGTCGTGGTTCCTTTTTTCTCTTGGTTTTGTGGTTCCTGCTCTTAAAGAATCTCCATTGGCTTCTAATTTTCCAAAGTGGACTTACCTATTTACTGAACTCTGTTTCTTCTTTTTGACGTTTCGGATGGCGGTCGAGGGGATTCGGATTACCAAAAGAAAAATTGAGGGTGGGGAGAAAATTGAAACCGGAGAAGATTGGAATCTCTTTTTAATTAAGATTACTTCTGAAATGATTGCGGTTTTTCTCTTGTTTCCGGTAACTCTCATTTATGTTTGTACCTCCCTTGGGGTTCGTTGGTGGCATTTAATGTCTGGGCCAAGCGGGAAAATTCTGCTTGGAATGGAATTAGCTTGGTGTGGAGTAATTTATATTCTCCCTGGAACTTATAACTTTACCCAAAGACTCCTCAAGATTGTTACGGTAGTTGTTCTTCTCTTGCTGATTTTTGTTTCTTGTTGGGTTAATGGTCAGAAAGCCGGCCTTCCTTTTGGAATTGCCAAGGACTGGAACCCAGCAAAGGAGTCTGTTTTTGAGTATCGAGCAAGAATGAAGAAGATGGAACCAGAGGTTGAGGCGAAGAAAAAAACAGAACGGAAGGAAATCATCATTTTCCGTTCAGCTCCGCAAGTAATTCCAGTTCTCCCTGCAATGGAAGTGAATTTGAAGCATTTTCGGAGAGAATATCCGAAAATGCTAATAGTGGATGAGAAAAAGAGGATCCTCTCGAAAAGAAAGACCCCTGAGCATTACTACAACAGCTCGAATGAGATAAGGTACCTCTATCTCTATGAATCTTGCTATTAATAAAAACCCCTTTAATTAGGGGTTTTTTCAAAATTAAATCAATCGATTAACAAGTCAAAAAAGGCCCAGAAACCAATTACTGCAGCTCCGGCAGAAACAATTTCATCTCCAGATAGTTTTATTGTGATTTCGAAAAAAAGAAAACTAACAACAACTGCTATTGCCAGTCCTAAAATACTGACAAAAAAATTTCTGATTTTCATTCTTTTCACCTCCTTATTATTTTTTTTTAATTTTCCTTATTTACTCACTCTGACTCCAGTCAGAGCGAAACAATCAGTCAGAGCGAAACAAAATGAACTAAATTACAAGATAAACTAAAATAATGATAAGTCAATACTTTATAGCAATTAGCTATTAGCGGTTAGCAATTGGCAATAAAAGGATACTTATTGATATTTATTGTTTTATTGTTTATTAACGAGTTAACGAGTTAACGAGTTCAATATTAAAAATCCTAAATTCTAAATTCTAAACAAAATCCTAAATTCTAATGTTTCAAATTCTAAATGAATATTCCCCTCCCCCTCCTATTTCCTCCCCCTCCCTCTGGGAGGGGGAGGATTAAGGTGGGGGAAGGCATTTTGAATTTTAAATTTTGGTCATTTGAATTTGTTTGGATTTTGGGATTTGGGATTTGTAATTTAAATGATTTATTGACTTTAAAAGGAAAATGTCCTAAAATTTTTTCAAGGCGCGTGTAGCTCAGCTGGTTAGAGCGTCTCGGTGACATCGAGGAGGTCGCTGGTTCAAGTCCAGCCACGCGCACAACACAAAAAATAACAAAAAAGAAATAAAAAACAGTATTTAGCTCAGCTGGTTAGAGCGCTCCGATACATATCGGAGAGGTCGCTGGTTCAAGTCCAGCCACGCGCACTAAAGATTTTTTTCTAAGAGAAAAACAACAGTTGAGCCCTCGTGGCGGAATTGGCAGACGCGCATGGCTTAGGACCATGTCCCTTTTGGGGTTGCAGGTTCAAATCCTGCCGAGGGCACGAAATGACAAAAAAAATTCTGATTATTCATGGTTGGGGGAAAGGTCAAGAAAGCTGGCAGAAAGTTAAAGAAGTTTTAGAGAAAAATGGTTTTGAAGTTATTATTCCTGATTTGCCTGGCTTTGGTAAAAATCCTCCACCAGATAAGATTTGGGGGGTTAGAGAATACGCTCTCTGGCTAGATAATTTAATTAAAGAAAAAGTTATTCTCTTTGGTCATTCTTTTGGCGGCGCAGTTGCTCTTAATTTTTTGAATATTTCGCCTCAAAAAGTAGAAAAGGTTATTTTTTGCTCGCCAGCAATTTTTAGAAAGAAAAGAGCTAAAGTTAGATTTTTTAGTTTTTTAGCAGAGAAATTTAGAAAAATTGTCAAAAGACCTTTACCGAAAATAGTTGAAAGAATTATTGCTAAAATTTTAGGTAATCAAGATTATTATCAATCTCAAGGAATGAAGAGAGAGATTTTTAAGAAGATTATTGAAGAAGATTGTAATTTCCTTTTAGAAAAAGTTAATTTGCCAACTTTGATTATTTGGGGAAAAGAAGATAAAGTTGTTCCTTTGGAGGAGGGAGAAAAACTTAAGAAATTAATTAAAAATTCAAAGTTGGTAGTTTTGGAAAAAGCTGGTCATAGTCCGCATTTAGAAAAAGCAAATGAGTTAAGTAGGGTTGTTATTGACTTTTTGGAGGGCAAACATCTTCCTTGTTTTAATAAAGAAGAATGAAAGAATGCTATCTTTATGAAAAGTTGCCTGACAAAGAAGTCAGGTGTAAAACTTGCTCTCATTATTGTTTGATCAAAAACAATTCCTTTGGTCTTTGCGGGGTAAGGAAGAATATCGAAGGCAAACTTTACTCACTTGTCTACGGAAAAATAATCGCTTTAAATTTAGATCCAATTGAGAAGAAGCCTCTTTTTCATTTTTTGCCGAATTCTTTAGTTCTTTCTTTGGGTACAGTTGGCTGTAATTTTCGTTGTCTTTTTTGTCAAAATTACGACATTTCTCAAATTACCCGAGAAGATTATTGTCAGGAGTTTGGTGAAGAAAGAAGAATTATTGGTCAAGAAATCAGCAAAGAAAAAGTTATTGAAATAGCCAAGAAAAGCGGAGCTAAAAGTATTGCCTATACCTATAACGAGCCAGCTGTCTTTTTTGAATTTGCTTTTGAGACAGCCAAACTGGCTAAGGAAAATAATTTAAAAAATATCTTTGTTTCCAATGGTTTTGAAAGTAAAGAATTAATAGAAAAAATTTTGCCTTTTTTAGATGCTGTTAATTTTGATTTAAAAAGTTTTTCTGAAAAATTTTATCAGCAAGTTTGCGGAGGAAGATTAGCGCCTGTTTTAGAAACTATTGAAAGAGTTTTTAAATCAGGTATTTGGTTAGAAATTACTACTTTAATTATTCCCGGTTATAACGACTCAGAAAAAGAATTAAGACAAATTGCTAGATTTATCAAAAATCTTAGCCCAGAAATCCCTTGGCATCTTTCCAGATTTTACCCGGCTTTTAAAATGAGCGAAGTTCCTCCTACTCCAATAGAGAAATTGATTAGAGCTTATCAAATTGGCAAAGAAGAAGGACTTTTTTATGTTTATTTAGGTAATGTTTCTTTGCCAGAAAAAGAAACAACTTATTGTCCAAAATGCTCGCAACTAGTTATTAAGAGAGATTACTATCAAGGCAAAATTGAAAATTTTCTTCAGGATGGTCATTGTCCTTATTGCCAAGAAAAAATTGCTGGTATTTTTTGAGTAATAAAAAATGAATTTAGAAACCCCTTTAAATCAAATAAGAGGGATTAATACAAAAATATCAAAAAAATTAGCCGAGTTGTCATTGTTTACTATCAAAGACATTCTTTTTTTCTTTCCTTCGTCCTATACTGATTATTCCTCTTTAAAAAAAATAAATCAATTGAAAATAAATGAAAATTCAACTATTAAAGCCAAAATTGTCGATTTGAAAACGAAACCTCTTTTTAAAAAACGCTCTCTTATTATTCAGGCCCTTTTAAAAGATGAAACTGGCACTCTTAGGGCTGTTTGGTTTGCTAAGCCATATTTAGAAAAAATTTTTTTAAAGGGCAGGGAATTTTTCTTTGCTGGCAAAGTAACTGCCAGCAAATATGGCCTTTCTTTAATAGAGCCAGAATTTGAGACAATAGAAAAAGAAGAAAAGAAGCATCTTCTTCGAATTATTCCTCATTACCGCGAGAAGAAAGGTCTGACTAGCCGATTTTTGCGAACGATTATTTTTCCTTTACTGAAATTTTCTGATTTTTTACCTTCTTTCTTGCCTAGAGAAATAGAAAAAAGATATTCCTTACCAACTTTTTCTCAAGCAATTAAGGAAATTCATTGGCCTTCATCTTTTTCTTTTCTAAAAAAAGCCCAAACAAGGATTGATTTGGAAAACCTTTTTATTTTAGAATTATTTTTATTGAAAAGGAAAATCTCTTTAAAAGAAAAAACTGCCCCTATTTTTTCCTGGCAGAAAGAGATAGATGAATTTATTGCTGATTTGCCGTTTAAATTGACTAACGATCAGAAAAAGGTTCTTCAAGAAATTTTTGCTGATTTAGCCAGCGGTAAGCCAATGAATAGAATTCTTCAAGGCGATGTTGGTTCGGGCAAGACAATCGTTGCTTTAATTTCGTCTTTAGCCGTTGCTCTAAAAGGGTATCAAGTTGCTTTTATGGCGCCGACGGAAATTCTTGCCTGGCAACAATTCCAAGCAGCTAAAAATTTCTTTAAAAAAGTCGATCTTCCTTTAGCCCTTCTGACGGCTAATTATTCTCTAATTTTTTGGCAGGGCCAGGAAAGCGAAGTCAAAAAAAATTCTTTGCAAAAAGAAATTAGTCAAGGAAAATTTTTAATTGTTTTCGGTACGCATTCTCTTCTTCAAGAAAAAATCAATTTTCCTCGTTTATCTTTGATAATCATCGACGAACAACATCGCTTTGGTGTTAACCAACGGGCGCTTTTGACTAAAAAGGGAGAAAAAATTACTCCTCATTGTCTTTCAATGACAGCCACGCCTATTCCGCGAACTTTGGCTCTTTCCCTTTATTCTGACCTTGACTTTTCTTTAATTAAAGAATCTCCTCAAAAAAGAAAAATTGTTACTAAAGTAACTTCGCCAAAAAATCGGGAGAAAGTTTATGAGTTTATCAGAAAGAAAATTAAAGAAGGAGAACAACTTTTTCTCGTTTGTCCTTTAATAGAAGAATCAGAGAAGCTTTCTTTAGAATCAATTGAAAAGAAATATCAAGAAATAAAAAGAATCTTTCCAGAATTTTCAGTGGCTAAACTTTATGGTAAGATGAAAGGCGAGGAAAAGCAGAAAGTTATTGAGGATTTCGCCAAGAATAAAACTAAAATTTTGGTAACTACTTCAGTTATTGAGGTTGGTATTGATGTGCCAGCAGCTAATTTGATGATTATTGAGAATCCAGAGAGATTTGGTTTGGCTCAACTTCACCAAATTAGAGGGAGGATAGGCCGTCGAGGACAGCAAGCATTTTGTTTTCTTTTTCCAGAAAAATTACCGGCAAAAACTAGAGCTAGGTTAAAAGCCATTCAAGAATCAACTGACGGTTTCTTTTTAAGCCAGAAGGATTTAGAAATAAGAGGACCGGGCGAGTTTTTAGGTATTAAACAATCTGGTTTTCCTGACTATTTAATGTCAGCTCTAACTAATTTTACCTTGATAAAAATAGCCAAAGAAGCGGCTCTTAATTTGCTCAAAAAAGATCCTTCCTTGGATCGCTTTCCTCTTCTTAGGGAAAGAGTAGAAAAAATGGCAGAAGAAATTTCTTTTTCTTAATTGCAGTTACTAGCTGCTTTCTTCTTACAATTTAAGTGTAAAGCTACAACTTAAAGCGTAAAAGTAATTAAATCCTAAATTTGAAATCCTAAATCTTTACCCGCCCAAGTTTTGTTTCACAAAATTTGGGCGGGCAGGCAAATTCAAATGACCAGAATTCAACCCAGAACCACTAAAGGGTTCTGGGTTGCCCTGTACCCTTTAGTGGTACAGGGCAAATGTTCAAAATGCCCTCCCCCACCTTAATCCTCCCCCTCCCAGGGGGAGGGGGAGGAGTAAGGAGGGGGAGGGGG
>CALGBJ010000023.1 GCA_937877385.1 uncultured bacterium | reverse complement strand
ATGATGAAAGTTGCCAAAAGTTTGGATTTTTCAAAGTTTTGTTTGTTTTTTGGTTTAATTGCTTTACTTGTCTCAATTATTTCCTTAGTTTAGAATTAAAAAGATGATAAAAGAAATAGAAATTCAAACAGATAAAAGATATCAATTAATTGATATTACTTCTCAAGTAGAGGAAATAGTTGAAGCAAGCAGGATTAAAGAAGGAATGATTTTTATTTTTCTCCCTCATTCAACCGCTGGCATTATTTTGACCGAAAACGAGAGTGGCTTGAAAAGTGATTGGCTAAAACTCTTTGAAAAGTTAACTTCAGGAATAGATTTTCAACATAATTTAATTGATAATAACGCTGATTCTCACCTTTTGTCTGGTTTAGTTGGTCAAGGAAAATTTTTGCCAATAGAAAATGGCAGAGTGATACGGGGTACTTGGCAGCAAATTTTTTTAGTTGAATTTGATGGTCCGAGAAAAAGAAAAATAGTAGTTAAAATATTGAGAGATAAAAATTGAAAATTTAAAGAATCGTAGAAATTTGGTTCTTGCTAAAGAATTTTTTTCTAGATATAATTTTTTTAAGAAACAAGGTCGATTTATAAAGGATGATAATGTTTAATGGTTAAGAGGCCTTATCTTCTAATTGCTGGCTTGGTTATTGTTTCGGCGGTTGGTTTTGGTTTTTATTATTGGCATTCTCAGAAATCAAAGACAGAAATTCCCCAAGAAGAAAATTTGAATTATCAAATTGAATCTCTTTCTCAAGACATCGAGGAACTTCAGAAATTCTCAGAAGACACTTCTACAGAAACTTTAGAAGAAGATTTGTCAATTTTGAGCGAAGAAGAAACTTCTTCAGAAAAATCCGGATCTGCTTTGACTGATATTTCTTCTTTAGAAAGTTTAGAAAGCGAGTTGGAGCAGGATTTAGATGAAATTTCTCAAGATTTGACCGAGTTAAATGAATATAGTAATGATAGCAGTTTGAACGATCTCGACGAGTTATTAAACTTTTAATCAAAAAAAATATGAAAAAATTAAATAAATTTATCACCTTTTCTTTAATTGGGCTGATGGCTCTGATTGTTTTTAGTTCAGTTGCTTCAGCTCAAAATTTAAGAAGGAGAGATAGACGGGCCAGGATTAGATATCAGGCGGCTCGCCAACAATATCTTAAAGAAGTTAATTGGTGGAAGACAACTCGCCAGCAGTTTTTAAGCGCTAGGGCAAAGTATAGGAGGTTCAAAAATACTGAGAGTAAAAAAATTTATGAGGAGCAAGCCAGAAAATTTTTAGAAAGGACTATTAATGTCTTAATCAGAAAGTTGGAATCTTTGAAGAATTGGGTTGCTAATAAACCGGCTTTATCTGAAGAGGTTAGAGCAAAGATTGTTGCTGAAATCGAGCAGGATATTAACTGGCTTCAAGAAAAGAAGTCAGGAATATCTACGGCTTCGCCAGCCCAGATTAGAGAAAAAGCCAAAGAGATTCGGGATTATTGGAGAAAACATCGAATTTTTGTTAAGAGAATTATTGGCGAGATTTGGGCAGCCAGATTAGATTGGGCAATTAAAAGATTTGAGGATGTTT
>CALGBJ010000022.1 GCA_937877385.1 uncultured bacterium | reverse complement strand
AGCTCTTTGGCTAACGATTTTAAACCGCGAGAAATTTCTGTCATCTGTTGAACCTCGCTCTCTATTCTTCGAGAAGGCCTGATTAATTGAAGGTAATCAATAATTAGCAAAGAAAGTCCTTTTTCCAACTGAAGTTTTCGAGCCATTGTCCTAATCTGCAAAACATCCAAAGAAGAACTATCTTCAATAAAAACATCTGCTCGGGAAAGTTTATCTAAAGCTACCTCTATCAATTTAAAATCTGACTCGTCTTGTAATCGACCGGTTCTTAGACGCCAAAGATCAATGCCTGCTTGAGCAGAAATTAATCGGTCAACAATATCTTCTCGAGACATCTCTAAACTAAAAATTCCAACCGGCTGATTTTCTTTTAAAGCAACTGCTCGGGCAATGTCTAAAGCAAAAGTTGTTTTTCCTAATGAAGGCCTAGCAGCCAAAACAATTAAATTTGCTTTTTGCAAGCCAGAAAGTCGTTCGTCCAAATCAGGGAAGCCAGTAGTCAAGCCCCTTAAACTTCTATCTCCTTTGTATAATTTTTCTATTCTTTCAAAAGCATCTTTTAAATCATCTTTAAGCGGCTTAAATTTCATTTCTACTCCTTGCTGAACTATTTGAAAAATTTCCTGTTGGGTTTTGTCAATAATCTCTTCTGTTTCCTTATCAGTAGAAAAAATTTCTTCAGAGATTTTAGAAAAAGAATTAAGTAATTTTCTCAAAACGCTCTTTTCTCTAACTAAATTAGCATAATGTTCTATATGAGCAGCATTAGGCACCGAAGTTGCCAAAGAAGTTAAATAAGAAAAACCGCCAATTTCTTCCAAAAGTTTTTTTTCTTTTAAATAAGAAGAAAGAGTCAAAACATCTATAGCTTCCCTTTTCTGGTAAAGATTAAGCATCGCTTGGTAAATTTTTTGATGGCTACCTTTATAAAAATCTTCTGGACTCAAAGTATCAGCTATTTTAATAATAGCATCTTTATCCAACATTACTGCTCCTAAAACTGACTTTTCAGCTTCTAAATTTTGAGGAGGTAATCTCTCAGCCATTATTAAGAATATTAGTTAGTTTCTTTTTTTAAACAAGAGAAAAAAGTGGAAAATTTTGGGATATTTCAGTTCTTTTATTAGTTAACGAATGTGACAAGCTAGAATTAAGAATTCTCTTGTTAGTTATTTGATTGTCTGAAATTTGAGATTGATTACCTTAATTTAAAAATAAGGTACTGATTTCCTTTTCCTTTCATTTTAACCAAGCAATAAATCCCTTTAATTTTTTTACCCTTCAACTTAAAAACCAATTTCTCCTCTGTCCTTTCAATTAATTCATATTCACCCTTGTCAAAAATTTTTACCTTGCCAGCGCCGTAACAACCCCTGGGAACAATTCCTTCAAAGTCATAATAACTTATTGGATGATCCTCTGTCTGGATTGCCAAATGACGGAGGCCTTTTTTTTCTGGCACTCCTTTTGGCACTGCCCAAGATTTTAAAACCCCATCCATTTCTAATCTAAAGTCATGATGATGGCCGGCTTTTAAAGCATAATGATCGTGAATCACAAATCTATTCTTTGAAGTTTTTAAAATTTTTCCTTTTGGCTCCGG
>CALGBJ010000021.1 GCA_937877385.1 uncultured bacterium | reverse complement strand
TTTAGGTCCAGAGAGAGCAATGAATATTGCTGCTCAATTTCTGCCAGATATTATCACTTTTCCTTTAGTTGGTGATTATTTAAGAAAGAAACATCTTCCCTTTATTTTGAAACAAATTCCAAAATTTGATTCACTCATTCTTGGCTGCGGCTTAGGAAGGTCTCTAGAAACTTTCCAAGTTGTTTTAGAAATTATCAAAAAAGCCAATCTACCGATGGTTATCGATGCTGACGGTATTCGAGCTATTTCTCAAGAAAAAGAAAAAATCTCTTCAATTCTTAAAGAGAAAAAAATTGTCTTAACTCCCCATTCTAAAGAATTTGAGATCCTAACTGGCGAAAAATTAACTACCGAAATTGAAGAAAGAAAAGAAAAAGTTAAAAAATGGGCAAAAAAACTAAACTGCCTTATTCTCCTAAAAGGACACTTTGATGTTATTTCTGACGGTCAAGAAGTTTTTCTCAATGAAACCGGATCACCTTTTATGACCAAAGGCGGCTTTGGCGACATTCTAACTGGCATTCTTGGCGCTATTTTAGCCAGAAAGGTTAATCTTTTTGAAGCCGCCAAAGCCGCCAGTTTTATCAATGGCCAAGCCGGTCAACTAGCGGCTGAAAAACATGGCGAAGGACTTCTAGCTTCTGACTCTTTTGAAATTATCAGCCAAGTTATTAAGAACTATGCCAAATAAAGCTCTTTTAAAAATTGAGGATTTAAAAGTCAAAGCTAATCATCAAGAAATTCTTAGGGGAATTAATTTAAAAATAGAAAAAAAACAAATTCAGGCAATTTTAGGTCCAAATGGTTCGGGTAAAAGCGTTCTCTGTCAAACAATTTTAGGCAATCCAAAATACAAGATAGTTCACGGCAAAATTATTTTTCAAGAAAAAAACATCAATAAATTACCACCGGAAAAAAGAGTAAAATTAGGCCTAGCTTTAAGTTGGCAAAACCCGCCTTCTCTTAGAGGAATCAAACTAGTTGATCTTTTGAAAAAAATCTCTCAAGAAAAGACCAAAATTGAAGAAGGCAAACATCTATTAAACAGACAAGTCAATTTGGACTTCTCCGGCGGCGAGAAAAAAATTTCAGAATTACTCCAATTGCTTTCTTTAAAGCCAAAATTAGTTATCTTTGACGAAATTGACTCTGGCCTTGATTTAGAAAAAATAAAAAAAATAGCCAAAATAATAAAAAAAGAATTTGTTGACCGAGGTATTTCCTTGCTCATTATTACCCACAACGGAGAAATTCTAAAATTTTTGAAGCCCCAATTAACTAATGTTATGATTAAAGGAAAAATTGTTTGCCAGCAGAAAAACTTTCAAAAAGTTTTAAAAACAATTAAAAAGTATGGTTATGAAAAATGCCAAGAGTGTTTATCTTGATAAAAAGAAAATTAAATCTTTTGAAGAAATAAAGCAAAAAGAAATCAGCTTTTTTCAAAGAGACAACCAAATAGAAAAAATTCTTTCAAATAAAGATATCTTAATTTTACCTTCTTCCTTGGCTTGGCAAAAGTACTCTTGGACGAAAAAATTTTTTGAAAAAAAACCAAAAGAGGGCTATTTTATCTGGCTAAAAAAACAAATAAACTTTCCTCTCTTTATTTGCTTAGGTATTTACTCACCTCAAAAAAAACAAAACTTAAATAATCTATTAGTTATTGAAAAAAATGTCAAAGTTAAAGTAATCACTAATTGTTATAGCCAAAAAAGCAATTTAAAAGCCAGCCATCAAGCCAAGGGGAAAATCATTCTTAAAGAGAAAAGTCAACTTAATTACCATCACTTTCACTACTGGCATTCAGGAGACAAAGTTTCTTCTGATTATAAATTTATCTTAAAAAACAATTCTTCTCTCTCTTACTCTTATAAAAATTTTTCCTCGCCAAAAGAACTTCTTCTGAAAAATTTAGTTTATCTTGAAAAAGACGCTTCAACTGATTTAAAAATTACTACTCAGGCAGAAAAATCTGAGATGAAAATAATTGACTCAATTATCTTAGCCGGTGAAAATTCTCAAGGAATTCTAAAGCTAAGATTAGTCGGTAAAAAAGACAGTCAAATTGAAAATCAAAGCGAGATTACTGCTAAAAAGCAAAGCAAAGGACATTTAGATTGTCAAGGTCTATTAGTTGAAAAAAGGTCCGAAATTTCAACAACACCCAAATTAGTTTGTCAAAGCAAAGAAGCTCAACTCACTCACGAGGCCTCAATCGGCAAGGTTTCTGAAGAAGAATTAAACTATCTTCGCCAAAGAGGTTTTAAAGAAAGCGAAGCAATAAATTTAATTGTCAATGGTTTCCTTCAAAACGATCTCTAAATTATTTTCTTAAAAATAAAATTAAATCAGAGACATTCGTTCCAGTTGGTCCAGTAAAAATCAAATCACCAGTTTTCTCAAAGAAGTGAAAAGAATCATTATTCTCTAAATATTCCTCAGCAACCAAACCAAGTTCTTTGGCGGCTTTTTTTGTCTGCCAATCAACAATTGCTCCAGCTGCCTGACTATTGTCTATTCCATCAGAAGCCAAAGCAATCAAAACTTCTCCTCTTTTCAAATTCTCTAAAGCAGCTAAAGCCAATTCCTGATTTCGACCGCCCTTACCCTTTCCTTTAACTTTAACAGTTGTCTCGCCACCAAAAAGCAAGCATTGATTTTTTTGAATTTCCTTGGTAATTTCTTTAGCCACTTTCCTGGCTTCACCTTCAATTTTTTCAGAAATAATTTTAGTTTGGAAGCCAATTTCTTCGGCTTTCTTTTTCATTGCCAAAAGAGCAGTTTTATTTGTTAAAACAAGGATATTTTTCACTTTCCTAAAGTACTTTTCTTCTTTAGGCGTTTCTGAAAATTTGATTTGAGGATATTTTTTATCTAAAGAATATTTTTGGAAAATTCTTTTGGCTTCTTCAAGAGTAGAAAAATCCTTAACTGTTGGCCCAGAAGCAATAATAGAAAGATCATCTCCAGGAACATCAGAAATTATCAAAGAAAAAATTGTCGCCGGAAAAAACTTTTTAGCTAAATTCCCACCTTTAACTTCAGAAAGGTGTTTGCGAATTATATTAATTTCTTCAATAGTTGCTCCTTTTTTATATAAATTTTTAAGGATGCCTCTTAATTCAGTTAAGCCAACTCCTTTAGGTAAAAAAAGAGAAGCCGAGCCGCCACCAGAAATTAGAAAAATAACCAAATCACCCTCTTTAATATCCTGACTCAAAGAAAGAACTTTTTTACCTGCCAGAATATTTTCTTCTTTAGGAAAAGGATGATAAACTTTGAGAAATTCTAATTTATCTATCTTTTTAACTGGCGAAGAAGGATCAAGAACAAAACCTTTTGTTATTTTTTCTTTTAAAATTTTATTCAAAATCAAGGCCGAGCGAGAAGAGGCCTTTCCAAAAGAAATCAAGAAAATTCTCTTAAATTTATTTAAATCAATTTTTTCCTTTTTTAGAAAAAGAAAATTGTCTTTTCTCTTAATTATTTTCGGCAAAAAATTTTCTGGCAAAATAGAGGTTAAACCTTCAGCAGCAATTAAAAGCGATTTGAATCTTAAATCGTTTTTAGCAATTTGGGAGAAATTTTTAAAAATTTTTAAACAAGGCGAAGAAAGAAATTCCTCGGCTTCTTGAAGAATTTTTCGATAATTAGCAAATCTTAACTTTTTTAAAGAATCTTGAAAACTAAACCAACCACCATCTTTTGATTCAAAAGAAAGTTTGAATTTTTTTTCAGAAGTTCTAGCCAGAAAAAAAACAACTGTTTTAAAAATTTTCTCTTTCTTTTTTTCTTGGTTATAAGCGCCGGGATTATAGAAATAATTAATACTTTTTCTAAAGCCAGGAAAAATTTCAATTTTTTTCAAACCGGTTTCTTCTTTGGTCTCCCGCAAAGCCGCCTCTAAAGAACCTTCCTCTTTCTCTAAATTTCCTTTGGGAAAACCCCAATTCCCTCTTGAGTCCTCAATTAAAAAATAAAACCTCTTGTTTTTCTCTTCTCTAAAAAGAATTGTTCCAGCAGAAAATTCTCTTTTCATAAAAGTTATTTTACCAAAGGAACAAAAGAAAAACCAAAAAATTCTTTTTCTAAAAACCTTCCTTTCTCTTTTTTAAGAAAAAGAATAGAATTTCTCACCGGCGCGACAATCCTTCCACCCTCTTTAATTTGCTCCTTCCAAAAAGGAGAAATCTCTTCAGCACTAGCCCCAGCAATAATTCCATCAAAACCCTTAATTTTTCTAGCGATTTCTTCTAAACCATAGTAACCATTAGTCAAAAAAGTCTCTACTCTCTTTGATTTAAGAAAATTATATTTAGCAAGATTCTGCCTGCCAAAATCATAAAGTTCTTTAATTATTTCTACAGCACAAACTTTTCCTTCCTTACCAAGGCAACAAGCCAGCAAAGCTGAAAGATAGCCAGAACCAAAACCAATATCTAAAATTTTCTCTCCTTCTTTTGGTTGAAGAAGTTCAAGCATAAAAGCCACGGTTAAAGGCTGAGAAATCGTTTGGCCAAAACCAATTGGCAAAGGAGTATTTTCATAAGATAGTTCTTTTAAATTATCTGGAACAAAGTCAGCCCGGTCTATTTTTTTAAAGGCCTTAATAATTAAAGGCGTCTTAAGATAACCTTCCTTAATCAAAAAACCAACTAACTTTTCATTAGTCAAAATCCTCATTTACATTCCATAATTCCTTTAACTTTCAAAAGATTAGCCAAACCCCCTTTACCAGTAAGAAAGCTAACCAAAGTATCAATTAACAAAGTAGCAGAAAAAGCTAAAATTAAGCCGATAATGGCTGCTCGAAAAAAAGTTTTAGCCCGGCCTATCTTTTCTGGCTTACCCTCAGAAAACAGAAAAAGAAAACCACCAACTGCCAAAAGTAAAGCCGCCAGAGGAACCGCTATTTTGAAAGTTAAAAAAAGAACAATATTCTCTAACATTTTAAAAAAATCACACCAATTAAGAGGTTCTTCACCGCCAGGAACTATTTGAGCTCCCAGAAAAGAAAAAAATGAGAAAAAAATAACCAAATTCTCTTTTAGCCAAAAGAATAATTTTTTCATTTTATTCAATTTTATTCTCTAAGAAGAAAAAGTCAATTAGATAAAAACCAATTAAAATTCAAAATGAAATTATAAATAAATTCTAAATTCAAAATCCTAAATTCTAAACAAAATCCTAAATTCTAAATCACAAATTCTAAACATTTGGGATTTGGAATTTGGGATTTAGAATTTCGTTTAGAATTTCGAATTTAGGATTTGGG
>CALGBJ010000020.1 GCA_937877385.1 uncultured bacterium | reverse complement strand
GATTCAGTAACTGGCAAACCAGCATTCAACAAAGAAGCCCAAGTAGAAGAAAATCGTTGAATGTCTATCTTTTGAAGAACTGCTTTAACAATCGGCACTTTATAAAAGGATTGATTAATTATCCTTCTGCCTTTTTTAGTGTATTTGTAAGCAAACCAAAAAAGAACAATCAAAAAGATAAAAAACAGAGAAATAGATAAACTATGCTCAGAAAGGAAAAGAGAAGAATTAATAACGATTTGAGAAAAAAGAGGTGGTTTTGTTCCGGTAGAAAGAAACATTTTGGCTACTTTAGGAATGGTAACAAAAACTATCAAACCAACTACCAAAACTGAAGTAATAGCCAATAAGATAGGATAAATTAAAGCGGACTTAATATTTCTTCTTATTCTCTCTTGTTTTTCTAAAGAAATGGAAAGAATTTTAAATGTCTGACTCAAATTTCCTGAATTTTCTCCGGCTTTAATCATACCAATAGTTACATTGGAAAATATTTTAGGATGTTTAGCAAAAGTCCGCCAAAGAGGCTGTCCTTTTTTTAAGTCAGTTTTTATCTCAGTTAAAAAATCCTTAATTGCTTTATTGGGAATATCTTCTCTAAGAATTTCCACTGCTTTCAAAAGATCGGTGCCTACTTCTAACATTAGATGTAAATATTTAGTCAAAAAAATTTGGTCTTTTAAGGTAATTTTTTTAGAAAAAATTTCTTTTTTAGACAAAGAAACTAAAAATCCTTTTTTTTCCTTAACAGTAATCGGCGTCAGGCCTTTTTCCGAAAGATTATTTAAAAGAGCATCTAAACTCTCGGCTTCTGTTTTGCCTTTAACTATTTTTCCTTCTTGATTGTAGGCCTTGTACTGATAAAGCATTTTTTCTTAAATTCTCTTATTTTTACTGCTTAATTACTCGCAAAACTTCTTCTAAAGTTGTCAAAGAAAGATTGGCTTTTCTTAAACCATCCTGAAACATTGTTATCACTCCTTTTTGATTATTGTATTTTTTAACATCAGTCAAAGTGGCTTTACCGCTACTGACTAAAGTTCTCAAATTCTCATCCATCTCCATAATCTCAAAAATTCCTACTCTGCTTTTATAGCCAGTAAAACCGCAAAAAGGGCAACCTTTACCTCTAAAAAGAATTTTTGGCAAAGAGATATTTTTTTCTAAAACAAGCTCGTCAAGAAGTTGTCTTTTTATAGCTTGTTTCTCAAATTCTTTTACTTGATAACTATAAATACAATTAAGACAAATTTTTCTAACCAATCTTTGAGCGATAACAGTATTAAGAGAAGCAGCAATAAGAAAGGGCTCAATACCCAAATCAATCAAACGAAAAATTGCTCCGGGGGCATCATTGGTATGAAGCGAGGAAAGAACTAAATGACCGGTTAAAGCAGCTTGAACAGCTATTTCGGCTGTCTCTTTATCCCTAATCTCACCAACTAAAATAATATCTGGGTCTTGCCTTAAAATAGATCGTAAACCGCTGGCAAAAGTTAAACCTGCTTGAGGATTTATCTGGCTTTGATTAATATAAGGAATTTCATACTCAATTGGATCTTCAATAGTAACAATATTTACCTCTGGTCTATTAAGGAGGTTTAAAATTGAATAAAGAGTAGTTGTCTTACCGCAGCCAGTTGGTCCGCAAACTAAAATAATTCCCCAAGGTTTTCTAATATTTCTTTCAGTAATTTCTATGTGGTCTTTATACATTCCTAACTCCTTTAAAGAAAGAGGCTTCATTGCTGCTGGCAACAATCTCATTACTACTTTCTCGCCATAATAAACTGGCATAATTGAAACTCTCAAATCAACAACCACTCCCCCAATTGTTTTAAAACGAAATCTTCCATCTTGAGGGCTTTGATGAACATCAATTTTTAAATTGGAAAGAATTTTAATTCTGGCAACTAAAGGAGGCAATATCTCTTTAGGTAAAGTTAAAACTCTTCTAAGAATTCCATCTATCCTAAATCTTATCAAAATTTCTTTTTCTAAAGGTTCAATATGAATGTCGGAAGCATTTGAAGAAATAGCAAAACTGACAATATTATTAAAGAGATCGATTATTGAAACTTCCTTAGCCAATTCCTCAGCCCTACCTTCGAGATATCTTGATTTCTTAATATTCTCTTTAATTACCTTTTGATAAAAATCAGCCATTTTTTGGCCATAATAAGCGAAGGCAGACTCAATTTGCTTTTCGGTGGCTAAAAATGGTCTGATTTTTTTGCCAGTATATTTTTCCAAAAACTCTATTAATTCCAAATCAGTTGGGTCAGCCATAGCCACATCTAAAATTCCCTCTTTTTCCAAAGCAAAAGCAATCACTTTTTTCTCACGAGCAATTCTCTCAGGGATTAAAGAAATTGCTTTTTGATCAAGGTCACCTTTGGCTATTCTCGCTAAAGGAATATTATAATACTTAGAAACTAACTCAAGATAATATTCGCTTGAAAGAAGTCCTTTGGCAATCAATAAATCAATAAAAGGTTGATTGCTCCTCTTGCTTTCCTCCAACGTTTTCTCAAAATCCTTTTTTGAGACAATTTTTTCATCAACCAAAAACTTCTTTAATTGTTCTACCGAAATTTGAAGCATAATACAAATTATATTAAATTTTTCAATTTAAAGCAAAATTAATTATTAACAAGTCCCTTGGAATTAACATTGATTGTCTTTGTCTGGCTCGGATTCTCTTCTAAATAAATAGTCACCGAGTTGTCGCTCCCTCCTCTAAGAAAACCGGTTATCTTTTGGAAAATAATCTCTTTACTTGAGTTGTCAGCCGGATCAGAAAATTCCACTTTTTTTGGCAAATAGATTTTCTCTACTGAATTAGCCGGTGAATAATTATTGCCATAAAATAAAGAAAAAAATGAATTATCTGCCCCGCTTGGATTTTCAAAATAAACACCCCAATTTTTTCCTTGATCCTGAGCAATACTTTTTTCTCTGGCCAACTCTAAATAAAAAACTATTTTCTGACTGGTCTCGTTTAAAAGATTGCCTCGAAAACGAGAATAAAGAGTTAAAACACTAATTAATACCAAAATACTTAAGATACTTAAAACTATTAATATCTCTAAGAGAGTAAATCCTTTAATTTTTTGCTTCTTCATAAAGATGTTAAATTTAGAAATTCTCTCTCATTAATTATTTTTAAACCTAATTTTTTGGCTTTTTCGTATTTAGAGCCCGGTTCTTTACCGACAACTACATAGTTGACATTTTTAGAAACAGTTGAGGAAACATCTCCTCCTAATTCTCTAACAATCTTCTTGGCCTCTTCCCGAGAAAGTTTTTCTAAACTACCAGTAAAAACAAAATTCAATCCTTTAAGAGGTTTTGTTTTCTTTTCTGATTCAACAATTAAAATTATACCTATTTTTTCTAATTTTTTAATAAAATCAATATTTTTTTTGTTGGTAAAAAATTGATAAATACTTTTAGCCACTTTAGGACCAACGTCCTTGATTTTTTCAAAATCCTCTTCTTGAAAAGATTTAATTACTTCCAAAAAATCAGAAATTGTTTTAATTTTTTTCTGGCTATTTTCAATAAGGAACTCAGCTAAATCTTGAGAAGTTTCTTCACCAACCAAAGGAATACCTAAAGCATAAATAAATTGCGGCAAAGAGATGTTTTTATGAGAACGAATAACTCTAATAATATTTTCCGCTGACTTTTTACCGAATCTAAATAAACTTTCTATATCGCCTTCTTCTAAAAGAAATAAATCAGCCACATCTTCAATCAGCCCTTCTTCTAAAAATCTATCAATAACTTTTGGTCCAAGACCTTTCATATCAAAAGCGCCAGGACTAATAAAATGATACATCCTCTCTCTTTGAGCGGCAAAACAATTTGGATTGGTGCATTTATAGAAAGCACCTTCTCTTTTAACTTTGGCTCCGCAAAAAGGACATTTCTTTGGCATTTGAAAATCCTTTTCCTTGCCTGTCCTTAATTCTTTCAAAACCTTAACAACCTGAGG
>CALGBJ010000019.1 GCA_937877385.1 uncultured bacterium | reverse complement strand
ATCAACAAGTTAGATGAAAGAGGCCAGCAACTTTTTTGTTTTTTGTCGAATAATTATTAAAAATTTCTATTGCCTTTTCTGTGGGTTTTTCGACTACTTCAATATTTTTTTCTCTAAGAAACTCTTTTGCTCTCTGGCTCAATTCAGCCATTCCTGATTGACCTGTGCCAAAAACAATTATTTCCGGCTCTTCCTTGACAGCTCTCTCAATATCTTCTTTGTCAAAAATATGACTTTCTTTTCGCCACCACTTCAAAATTTTTCCGTCCCAAGCATGAATTTCTATATCATAAGTAAACTCCTGACCATCAATTGTAATTTTGCCAAAAGAATAATTCTCTATTTTCATAGATGAAAAATTAAATCAACACCTAAAGAGGTTAAAAGAATTATTATTCCTGCTAAAAAGACGCCTAAAGAAATTAGTAAAAAAGATTTTTTAAAAGGAACTCTAAAAACTGAAGCAAGCAAACTACCACTCCAGCCACCACTAAAAGGCAAAGGAATAGCTACAAAAATTATTAAAAAAAGTGAACCTAAAATTTTGAAAGATTTCTTATACTTCTGTCGTTTATTTTCTTTTAAAAGCGAAATAAATTCTTTGTAGAAAGGAAACCTTTCTTCTAAAATAGAAGAAAGGAAATTAAAGAACAAGAGAAGAAAAAAAATGATTAAAATGTTACCAACTAGAGAAACCACAAAAGACAACCAAAAGGGTAGGTGATAATAAAAAATACCTATCGGAATACTGATCCTTAATTCACCAAAAGGCGTCATCGAAAGAAAAAAGACCTTTAAACAATTCAAAATCATTTTATCTATTTGATTTTAAATCGCTTTTCTTTTAAAATCAAGTAAAATGGAGAAGAAAGAAGAAAATATAAGAGTAAGAATAGCCCCTTCACCAACTGGTCCTTTACACCTTGGCACAGTTAGGACCGCTCTTTTTAATTGGCTTTTTGCTCGTCAACATCACGGTTCTTTTATTTTAAGAATTGATGATACTGACCAAGAGAGATCATCTTCTGAATGGGAAAAAGATATTTTAGAGGGTCTTTTGTGGTTAGGTTTAAACTGGGATGAAGGACCGATTTTACCAGAACATCTTCAGGAGAACTTCAAAGACCAAAAGAGTTTAAATCTTCAAGAAGGCTATATTGGTAATTTTGGACCTTATCACCAAAGCCAAAGAATTCCGATTTATCAAAAATATCTTAAAAAATTAGTTGAAGAAAAAAAGGCCTATCTTTGTTTTTGCCGACCAGAAGAACTGGAAAAAGAAAGAGAAATAATGATTGCTTCCGGACAGGCACCAAAATACAGCGGTCGTTGTCGTTCATTAAGCGAAGAAGAAGTAAAAGAAAAATTAAATAGAAAAGAGAAGTACGTTATTCGTCTTAAAACGCCAGAAAAAACAATTTCTATTGATGATTTAATAAAAGGCAAAGTATCTTTTAATCTAAGTTTAATAGGTGACTTTATTATTGCTAAAGATTTTTCCTCTCCTCTTTATAATTTTGCTTCAGTGGTTGATGACTATGAAATGAAAATTTCTCACATTATTAGAGGCGACGACCACCTCTCTAACACTCCTAAACAAATAGTTATCGCTGAAGCCTTAAATTTTCCCAAGCCAAAATATGCTCATATTCCTTTACTTTTAAATCCTGACAGAACAAAATTAAGTAAAAGAAAACAATCAATAACTTTAAGAGATTATAAGGAAAAAGGCTATTTACCAGAAGCCATTTTGAATTTTTTGGTTCTTCTAGGATGGCATCCTGAAGAGGAAGAAGAATTCCTTCCTCTAGAGGAAATAATAGAAAAATTTTCTTTAAAAAAAATTCAAAAAAGTCCAGCTATCTTTCTTAGCAAAAAACTTGATTGGCTTAATGCCAAGCATATTAGAAATTTAAAATTAGAAAAATTAAAGAAATTTGCTAAACCTTTTCTTCAAAAAGAATTCAAAGAAATAGATGATAATTATCTAGAAAAAGTTCTTCCCTTAGTTAAAGACAGATTAAAAAGATTAGACCAGCTGCCTGAATTAACTAAATTTTTCTTCAAAAAACCAGTTTATTCAAAAAGTTTGTTGCCTTGGCAAGAAGAATCTTTTTCCCAAACAAAAAATAATCTAAAAAAAATTAAAAAATTATTAGAAGAAATAGAAGACAAAGATTGGCAAGAAAATGTTTTAGAGAAAGAACTTTTCTCTTTAGCAGATAAAGTTGGTAGGGGAGAAATATTTTGGCCATTGAGAGTTGCTCTTTCTGGAGAGAAGGCCTCACCACCACCAATAGAACTAATGCTTGTTTTAGGCAAGAAAGAAACAATAGAAAGAATAGAAAAAGCAATTGCTAAATTAGAAAAATGAAAAATTTTAAACTAAAAATCGCTATTTTTCTGTTTATTCTTTTTTCTTTCTCTTTACCTATTTTTCTATTTGAGAAAAATGTTTTAGCCGATAACTCCCTTGAAGAAATAAAAGGAAAAATAGAGGAAAGGAATAAAAAACTTAAAGAATTAGAAAATCAGGCAGAAACTTTTCGCCAAAAATTGAAAAGTTCAAGAGTTTTTGCTCAAAGTTTAAAAAAACAGCTAGAAAAGGATACTCTTTATCAAAAGAGCTTAAAAAACTCTTTGTTAATCACTCAAGAGAGAATAAGTATTCTTGAATTAGAAATAGAAAAAATTAATTTAGAAATAAATAAATTAGAAGAAAAGATAGAGAAAAAAAAGGAAAGAATTAAAGAAATAATCGAAAGGTTGTACGAAAATGACCAAATTAATCTCTTAGAGATTCTTCTTTCTCAAAAAAATTTAACCGGTATTTTAAACGAGAGTCAAAATTTGGTTTCTTTAGAAAACTCTCTTAATGAAGAGTTAGAAGAAATAAAAGAACAAAAAAAAGAAATCAGTCAAAGAAAAGAAAATTTACAGGCAAAAAAGGATGAAGAGAAAATAGCCACAGATAATTACCAGGCAAAATTGCAAGTCGCTGAACAGGAAATAAAAAACAGAAAAGAATTATTAAAAAGAACAAAAAGTAAAGAAAAAAATTATCAATTACTTCTTAAAAAAATAGAAAAAGAAAGAATAGCTATTGCCCGAGAAATTGATGAACTTGAAGAAGAACTAAGAAAGAAGATTAACTTGAAAGCTCTACCCGAGCCATTTAAAGGAATTCTTGATTGGCCAGCCAGGGGAGAATTGACTCAAGGATATGGAAGAACTGCTTTTGCTCTAAAACACTATCATTCCCGATTTCATAATGGCATTGATATTGCTTTAAATATCGGCACACCATTAAAGGCAGCCGCTAAAGGCAAGGTTATTGCTTTAGGAGATCAGGACAGATATTGCTGGCATGGCGCTTATGGAAAATTTGTCGCTCTTAAGCATCCTAACAACCTAGTTACTCTTTATGCTCATCTTTCTTTGATAAAAGTTAAAATCGGCCAAGAGGTCAAAAGGGGAGAGGTAATTGGCTATTCAGGAAATACCGGTTATTCCACCGGACCTCATCTTCATTTTGGAGTTTATGACGCTTCTACCTTTCTAATCAAAGAAAGCAAATTCTGCGGACCAATGCCTGTTGGCGGTTCACTTAATCCTTTGGATTATCTAAAATAATAATAGATGTTTATAGATATTTATTGTTTTATTAATTTATTAACGAGTTAACGAGTTAAATATTAAAAAATCCTAAATTCTAAATTCGAAATTCTAAACAAAATCCTAAATCCCAAACTCCAAATCCCAAACGTTTAGAATTTGTGATTTAAGAATTTAGAATTTTGTTTAGGATTTAGGATTTCGGATTTAGAATTTGAAAGTTAAGTTTTGAGTTTTGAGATCTTGAAATAAAGCAATCTTTTATTAAAATTAATTAAGTATTTCAAAGAAAAAATGCCTCAAAAAAGAAAATTAAAATCATTCAGTTTATTTGAATTATTAATCTATATTTCCATTCTCTCAATCGTTCTAATATCTCTTAGTAATTTTTTCTGGCCGATAAAAAAGTCGTTTTTATATTCAAGCGCTCTTTTAGAATTAGAAAGAAATCTTAATAGTGCTTTAAGTGTTATTTCTTACAACATCCGTCAAGCTGAAAGCATTAATTCTTGTTCAGGAAGTGATTTAGATCTAAAAATGAGCAATACTTCAATAGATCCAACTGTTTTCAGTTTGAATAATGGAGTGATTTATATCAAACAGAACGGTGAAAGTCAATATTCTTTAACTGGAAACAAAATTTATGTTGATTCTTTGAGCTTCGAAGAGATAATTAATCCTTCACCAGCCAAACCGAGTGTTAAAATCGTTATTTCGGCTCATTATATTGGTCCTGGCAGAGAAGTCAGCGAATTACAAAGAACAGTCCAATCGGTAGTTGGTTTGAGATAAACTAATGGATATTGAATTAAAAAAATTTAATTCTTTTAGAATTGAGAGTAAAAGTGATTTTTTTCAAAAAATTAAAACCGAAAAAGAACTTTTATCTTTAATAAACAAAGCAAAAAAAGAAAAATTAAAAATTATTCCTTTAGGCGCTGGCTCTAATGTTCTTTTTAAGAAAAGAGTTAAATCTGCTTTATTAAAAATAGACAATAAAGAAATAAAAATTAAAAATAATAAAATTATTGTTTCCGCTGGACTTTCTTTAGCAAACTTATTAAATAAATGTTTAAAAAACAATCTTTCAGGATTAGAGTGGGCAATTGGTATTCCTGGAACAGTTGGCGGTGCTATTTTTGGCAATGCCGGCGCTTTTTCTCAGTCAATTTCTAATTTTGTTGAGGAAGTAGAAAGCATAGATATTGAAACTGGTAGAAAAATTATCAGAAAAAACAAAGAGTGTTATTTTGATTATCGGCAGAGTATCTTTCAAAAAAAGAAAGAAATAATTTGGCGAGCAGTTTTAAAATTAAAGAAAGAAAAAAAGAAAAAGATAGAAAGAAAAATGAAAGAATTTTTAGAGAAAAGGAAAAAGAGTCAACCAATTGGTAGTTGGTCGGCCGGTTCGATTTTTAAAAATGTTCCTCTTGATAGATTCCCCAAAAAAATTCAAAAAGAATTAAAAAAGATATTTCCTCAAAAAAAGCTTATTCCGACTGGTTATCTAATAGAAAAAACTGGTTTAAAAGGAAAAACTATTGGTGGTGCTCAAATATCTAAAAAGCATGCTAATTTTATAATCAACACTGGCAAAGCAGAAACAGAAGATATTGAAAAATTAATAAATTTAATAAAAAAAGAGGTTCTTAAAAAATTTAAAGTTAAATTAGAAAAGGAAATTAGAATTATATCTTAATTCAAGTACAAAAAACTAACAAATCTAAAATCTAAAAAGTAAAATCTAAAATCTTAGATAAACTCGAATCTCGAATTTCGAAATCCGAAACCCCGATAGTATAAAATCCTTCGGATTTTAACTACGGGGCAAGTATGTCTAACCTGAACTTCAATTCAGAAA
>CALGBJ010000018.1 GCA_937877385.1 uncultured bacterium | reverse complement strand
CCATCTAAGCCGTCAGTTTCGTTGGCTGAAAAAGCCGAAGCGACTAAAACAAAAACAAAAAATAAGATATAAAAAGCGCCTATTGACCAACTGCCAATTAAAGGCAGATGAATGATATCCCAGTTTAATTTAAAGTAAAACCAGAGCGAGCCAACTAAAGAAATAAAAGTATAAAGGAAAATTTTTTCTTTGACTTGTAGTCCTTGACTCTTTCTTACTTTAAAAATTCCTAATACATCATCAATAAGACCAATTATAGCCGCGCCGAAAAAAGCGGCTAAGGGCAAATAGGTTTGAGCACGGTTAACGATATTTAAGTAAGAAAAAAAGCCATTCCCTATTTTTTCTAAAAACCAAATAAATAAAACCAAAACAAGTAATGGCAGCCAAATAATTACTCCGCCAGCAGTGAGAGTGCCTTCTTTTTTTTGATGGAGAGAAGAAAAAATAGGCGCTCCTTCCTTTTTAGTTTTTTTGGCAAAATTTCTTTTTTTTAAAAATTTTAACCAAAGAGGGGTAAAGAGTATCGAGCCAGCAAAGGAGGCGGTAGCCAGAGTGAGAATCCTGATTATTTGGGAGATAATCATAGTTATTTTCTGTCTAACCTTATCAAAAAAAAAGAAAAAAGGCAATATTTAGATGTAGTTATTGTCCTCCCCCTCCTTATTCCTCCCCCTCCCTCTGGGAGGGGGAGGATATAGGTGGGGGAGGGAAATTTTCCTCTATTAGCTATCAACTTTTATTTTATTTTGCGTTTAACCATTAGTTAAATAGGGCAATTTAGATAAAAGTTAGAATTTCGTTTTGACCAAAAAAATTCTCTTTGTTATTATCTTTTTATGTGCGGTATTGTTGGTTATTTGGGAAAAAATCGGGCTAAGGAAATTGTTCTTTCTGGACTTAAATCCCTTGAATACCGAGGTTATGATTCGGCTGGTATAGGTTTAATTAACAAAGAAGAAGTTAGAATAATCAAAGAAAAAGGTCCAATCAAAAATTTAGCCAGAAAAATTAAAGAGATAAAAAGCAATTTTCCTTTAGCGATTGGCCACAATCGCTGGGCGACTCATGGTTTGCCGAATAAAACAAATGCTCATCCTCATTCTGATTGTCAAAATGAAATTTTCTTAGTTCATAATGGCATTATTGAAAATTACAAAGAGTTAAAAGAAATTCTTTTAAAAAAAGGTCATCGTTTTAAGTCAGAAACCGATTCTGAAGTTATTGCTCATTTGATTGAAGAAACTTTAAAAAATTCGCCAAAGTTAAAACTTGAAAGGGCTTTGATTGAAGTTCTGAAATTAGTTAGAGGTGCTTATGCTTTGTTAGTTATTTCCAAAAAAGAGCCAGAAAAAATTGTTTTTGCTAAAAACTCTAGTCCTTTGGTTGTTGGCTTGCTGAAAAAAGAAGCTATTATTGCTTCTGATGTTTTGCCAGTTTTACCTCTAACTAAAAAAGTAATTTATTTAGAGGACGAAGAAGTTGGTTTAGCTCAGAAAAAAGGCAAAGAGATTGCTTTAAAAATTTTCTCTCTTAAAAAGAGTCAGCGACCCCTTAAAAAACAAATCTCAAAGATTAATTGGGGCATCAAAGAAACCCAAAAAGGAGGTTTTAAACATTTTATGCTTAAAGAAATTTTTGAGCAGCCAGAAGTGATAAGAAATGTGATAAGAGGCAGGTATTTAAGAGATAAAGGTTTAGTCAAACTTGGTGGTTTAGAATTAGTTAAAGATGAACTTAAAAAAGCAAAAAGAATTATTATTGTTGCCTGCGGTACTTCTTATTATGCTGGCCTTTACGGCAAATATCTTTTAGAAGAATTATCTCAAATGCCAACTGAAGTTTATTTTGGTTCAGAGATTAGATATCATTTTCCTCCTTTAGAAAAGAATGAAGTGATTTTAGCAGTTAGTCAGTCAGGCGAGACGGCTGATACTTTATTTGCCGTTAAAGAAGCAAAAAGAAGAGGTTTTTTAACTTTAGGCTTGGTTAATGTGGTTGGTTCAAGTATTGCTAGAGAGGCCGATGCTGGTGTCTATTTGAGGGCTGGACCAGAAATTGCCGTGGCTTCAACCAAATCTTTTTTAGCTCAGATTTCGGCTTTTGTCCTTTTGTCTTTATTTTTAAGAAATAAACAAGATAAACTATCTAAACAGATTTTAAGCGAACTTGAAAGTTTGCCTCAAAAGATTGAAGAAATTTTAGGAAAGTCAAAAGAGATTGAAAAATTAGTTAGAAGATATTTAGGATATAAAAATTTCTTATTTTTAGGCAGAAAATACAATTTTCCTTTGGCTCTGGAAGGAGCTTTGAAGCTTAAAGAAATTTCTTATCTTCATGCTGAAGGTTGTGCGGCTGGTGAAATGAAGCATGGTCATATTGCAATGATAGATGAAAATTTTCTTTCTTTAGTAATGGCCTTTAAGGATCCTCTTTATGAGAAAATGATTTCTACTATTGAAGAAATAAAAGCCAGAAGAGGAAAGGTCTTGGCTTTGGTTAGCAAAAAGGATAAAAAAATTTCTAAAATTGCTGATGATATTATTTCTCTCCCGAAAACTTTAGAAATCTTTTATCCGTTTTTAGGAGTAATAGTTTGTCAGCTTTTTGCTTACTATTTTGGTGCTTTAAGAGGTATAAACGTTGACAAGCCAAGAAATTTAGCCAAATCAGTAACTGTTGAATA
>CALGBJ010000017.1 GCA_937877385.1 uncultured bacterium | reverse complement strand
CTCTCCACATTTGGATTTAAGAAATTTTTTAAAGGATATTTGGAATATTGATTTGGGTCGAAGTCCGGATAGCTGGCCATTGCCAAAATTTCTCCAGTTTTTGGCTTGGCAACAATAATTTGACCACCTTCACCTTGCCACTCCTCAATTAGTTCTCTTAAAATTTTTTCACTGATTTCCTGAATGCTTTTTTCAATAGTTAAGACAAGGTCGTATCCTTCTTTTAATTCTTGGTCATAGAATTTTTCCAAGCCATATCTTCCTTGCCATTCTCCTTTTTCATTTTGACTAACGAATCCTACTAAATGAGAGGCGAAATTTTTTAGAGGATAAAATCTTTCTACTCTTTCTTCGACGCCTACTCCTTCGAGATGCCAACTTTCTATTTTCTCAGCTTCTTCTTTACTTAATCTTTTCTTAACTAATTCATAAGGGTCGTTCTTTTTATTTATTTTTCTTTCCAATTCTTCTTTGGGAATGTCATTAAAAAGAGAAAGAATCCTTTCTTCTACTTCTCGGGGTTTCCTTATTTTATTTGGTTCAAGATAAAGAGCTGGAAAAAATTTGCTGATAGCCAAAGGAATAAGATTTTCTCCTCGTTTAATAAAAATATCGCCTCGCCAACCTTCTTTTTTCTTTAAAGAATGTTCTGTTTGATATTTGGCTTTGACTTGGTAAAAAGAGTGTTTTTTTACTTGGATATCATAGAGTTTAAAAATAATAGCAATTGAGAGTAAA
This sequence comes from uncultured bacterium, assembly GCA_937877385.1. Lineage (GTDB taxonomy): Bacteria > Patescibacteriota > Minisyncoccia > UBA6257 > JAGGUH01 > CALGBJ01. The sequence goes on along the minus strand of CALGBJ010000017.1, from coordinate 490 downwards.
CAAAAAACAATTTCTATGAAAATTACTCTTGAGCGCATAAAGTTTTAGAAAACTTTAGAGTTGAAAGTATTCGGGATGATTTTCTAATTGATAATTGCTTTTCTTTGAAATTTCATTTGTCCTTTCTAAAGAATCTATTTCAGCCAGCTTTGTTTTGAGAATATTGTTTTCTATTTTTATCTGCTTAATTTCAGCTTCTGTTTTTCTGATTTCTATTGCTGCTGAGGTTTGCCAGTTGGCAAAGTAGATGTAAAGAGAAATGAACAAGAGTAAGGGCAAACTAAAGAAAAAAATTTTTTTCCAAGAGAAAGACCCTTCTGGGAAAATTAAGTTTGAGTCAGAAAGATATTTTGTTCTTTTTTCTGAATAAGAAATAATGGTCATATTTTTTCTAAAACTCTTAATTTCGCTGAACGAGAAGGAGGGTTAATCTTTATTTCTTGATATTTTGGCTTAATAGGCCTTTTGGTAATAATCACTCCTTCTCCTT
>CALGBJ010000016.1 GCA_937877385.1 uncultured bacterium | reverse complement strand
ATTTTAGATTGAAAATTTTTAAGATTTAAGATTTGGATTTGGGTTTTTGCCCTGTACCACTAAGGGATACAGGGCAACCCTGAACCTTTTAGTGGTTCAGGGTTGAGTTTTGACATTTAAGATTTTAATTGGCTTTGCGCTTAATAATTAATCTATGTTTTTTCCTTTAGAAAAATTTAAAGAAAAGAAAAAGATTGTCCTTTTGAGGGCTGATTACAATGTTGATTTTAATCGCAAAGGAATGCTTTTGGACGATTTTCGGCTCCGGCAAACTTTGCCAACAATTAATTATCTAGAAGGTCTAAAGTCCAAAATAATTCTTGCTACTCATTTAGACCGGCCCAAAAAATATGACAAGAGTTTAAGTACAAAAAGATTGATTCCTTTTTTAGAGAGAATTTTTCAAAAGAAGGTTGTTTTTTTAAACAATTTTTCTCAAGAAGAAGAAACAATAAAGAAAAAAATTGAGAAATATCCTTTCCCAACAATTTTCCTTTTAGAGAATTTAAGATTTTTCAAAGGGGAAGTCGAAAGAGATAAATCTTTTGCTCGTCAACTTTCTTCTTTGGCTGAATTTTATGTTTTTGATGCCTTTTCGGTTTGCCACCGAAATCATAGTTCAGTCACTTTATTGCCAAAATTATTGAAAACTTATCAAGGAAAATTATTAACTCAAGAAATAGAGAATTTGAAAAAAGTAATGGAAAATCCAGTTAAACCCTTAACTCTTATTTTAGGAGGTTTTAAAGCAGAGACAAAATTGCCTCTAATAGAAAGATGGCAGAAGATGGCAGATTATATTTTAATTGGTGGAGTTTTAGCAGCGACTTTTTTAGTTGCCCAAAAAAAGGAAGTGGGCAAATCGATTTACGAGCCATTTCTAATACCTAAAGCCAAAGAAATTTTAAAAAAAGGCAAAATTGTTTTGCCAGTTGATTTTGCTGTTGTTAGATGTCAAAGAAAGAAAAATGTTGAAATAGAAAATTTAAGAAAAAACGATTTAATTCAAGATATTGGCAAAGAGACAATAAAAAATTTTAGTCAGATAATTTCTCAAAGCAAAACTATTGTTTGGAATGGACCAATGGGATGCTTCGAAGATAAAAGATTTAGAAATGGTACTTTTTCTTTGGCTCAAGCAATTGTTTCGACTAAAGCCTTTTCTTTAGTTGGTGGCGGCGAGACACTTTTGGCTTTAAAACAAAGTAAAGTAAGAGAGAAATTTTCCTTTCTCTCTACTGGTGGCGGCGCTATGCTTCAATTTCTCAGCGGCAAAAAAATGCCTTGTTTAAAAAATTGATTTTCTTGCCTCTCCCATCTCCCTCCTTAATCCTCCCCCTTCCCAGAGGGAAGGGGGAGGAAAGAGAAGATCCTCCCCCTCCTTTGGAGGGGGAGGATAGGAGGGGGAGGTACCTCTCCCTTTCTCAATTTTAAAAGATAGAATATAATTTTAAATATGAAGAGAAAAGTTGTCTTGATTGTTCTTAGTGGTTGGGGAATAGGTGAGAATAGCAAAATTTCCAATCCTTTTACCTTGGCTAGAATGCCGGCTTTTGACTATATTGAAAAGTATTTTCCAGCTATTTATTTGCAGGCCTCAGGAATTGCTGTTGGTTTGCCTTGGGATGAAGCCGGCAATAGTGAAGTAGGCCATTTAACTATTGGTAGCGGCCGAAGGATTTACCAAAATTATCCTAAGATAACTTCTTCTATTAAAAAAGGAGAATTTTTTAGAAATAGAGTTCTTTTAGATTTTTTTAAAAAAATTAAAAGAAAGGATTCAGCTTTACATCTTTTAGGTCTTTTTGGCACTGGCCATACCCATTCTTCTTACGATCATCTTATTGCCCTAATTAAGCTTGCCAAAGAAGTTGGTTTGAAAAAAGTTTTTCTTCATCTTTTTGGTGATGGTCGGGATAGCCCGCCTTTTCTGGCTAAAAGTTTACTTAAAGAATTAGAAAGTTTTTTAAGAGAAATTGATTTAGGTAAAATAGTTAGTTTTTCTGGCAGATTTTTTGCTATGGATAGAACTCAGCATTGGCAGCGGACAAAGAGAGTTTATGATTTGTTAACTCAAGGAAAAGGGAATTTTACTAAAGACATCTATTCATTCTTAGAAGATAACTATCAAAAGGGTATTTCTGACGAGTTTATTGAGCCAACTTTGATTACTCAAGAAGGATTATCTTTGATTAGGGATGATGATGGAGTTTTTTTCTTTAACTTTAGAGAAGATAGAATGCGTCAACTTTTTTTGAGTTTTTTTCTTGATGACTTTAATTTTTTTCAACGAGAAAAAAAGATAAAAGTTCTTTTGGCAACAATGGTCCCTTATTTAAAAAAAGGCAATGTTCCTTTTGCTTTTTCTTCGGTTGAAAAACAAGAAAAGACGCTAAGTGAAATTATTTCTTTGGCTAATTTAATTCAATTGAAAATCACTGAAACTGAAAAATATCCTCATTTAACTTACTTTTTTAATGGTTTAAGAAGTGAACCCTTTTGGGCCGAAGAAAGAGTTCTAATTCCTTCTTATTTGCCGCACGAATTTGTTTCTCATCCAGAAATGAGAGCAGAGGAAATTACTGAAAGGTTGCTTTTATCTTTAGAAGAAAGGGCTTATGATTTTGTTTTAGTTAATTATCCCAACGCTGAAGCCGTTGGTAGTACTGGCAATTTTCGGGCTTGTCTTAAAGCCATTGAAACAATTGATAGACAAATTGGCAAGATTTTGAAAGAAGGTTATTTTAATGATTATGTTTTTTTAATTACTTCTGACCATGGCAATATTGAAGAAATGAGGTCTCTCTATACTGGCGAGATTCAAGGAAATAATACTGCTAATCCGGTGCCATTTTATCTGGTTTATAAAGATTTTGCTTCTTATCCAAGGGTTTCTTCTTTTTCTCGTTTTTCTTTTCACAAAGAATGCCAAGGAGTTATTTCTGATATTGCCCCGACTATTCTTGAACTTTTCGGCTTAAAAAAACCAGCCGAGATGACAGGTTCATCCCTTTTAGACATTATGATTTAGTTTGCTATTGTTGTAATTGACATTTTTTAGGCAATTTTTTATTCTAAATAAACTAAATAAAAAATAAATGATTATTGACGAAAAACTTTTAAAACATTTGGCTGATTTATCCCGGCTTTCTTTAAAAAAAGAAGAGAAAGAAATTTTCTTAAAAGATTTAGAGGAAATCCTGGCTTATTTTGAGAAAATAAAGAATGTCCAAACAGAAAATGTCTTGCCTTTTTGGCAGAAAGGAGAGCAAAAAAATGTTTTCAAAAGTGATGACTTTTCTCCTCTTTTTGATTTTTCTGATTGTCTTGAGCAATTCCCGGAAGAAGAAAGAAACCTTCTTAAAGTGCCAAGAGTTTTAGGAGATTAATCCGAAACCATAAACAAAATTTAAGCGCAAAGTGCAAAACGCAAAACTCAAAACTACAGCGTAAAGCGTAAAAGTAATTAAATCCGAAATCCGAAATCCGAAACAATGACCAAAATTCAAATGTTCAAATGACCACCCCCTCCTTACTCCTCCCCC
>CALGBJ010000015.1 GCA_937877385.1 uncultured bacterium | reverse complement strand
TCTTTTGTTGATTTGGGCATAGTATTCATATGCCCTTAGATTATCTCAAAAAGTGCAATATGTGTATGGACATTACCACATCCTATTGACATTTTTGAAATTTTTTGGTAATATAAAAACAGCAAAATAAAAATTTATAGGGGGATTTGGATGAAAAAAATTTTTTTGGTAATAAGTTTTTTTCTTGGACTATTTTCCCTTTGCCTTCTCTTGCTCTATCTCATCGCTGGCGTTATCTATGTTTTTTCTGACGCTCCTTATCCTGGAGACATTGCTTATATTCCAAAATGGATTTTTCTTCTCTCGCCTTTGATTCTTCTTTCTAAAAATCGTTCTGTTCAAGAGTTCCTAGAAAAAATTTTTTAAAACATCAGCCGCCCTTTAAAAAAGAGCGGCTTTTTTTAAATTAAATCCTCCTCTTTAATATCAAAAACGGCCAAAATTCTCAAAGCAGCCGGAATAATTTGGTGATAAATATAATAATCAGTATCAATATCAGTTAAACTTGCCCATTCATAAGGAATGGCTTTTTCAGAAATTGTTTCTCCTTTTTTAGAAATAACAAAAATAATAATTGTCCCTGGTTCAACTTCTTCACCTTTTTCTCTCATTTTTTTAGCGCAAGCCAGATGAGGAGAGAGGGACTTATATTCTTCAATTGGCTTAGTTAATTGCTCGTAAATAACTAAATCCTTCAAGTCAACTTTTTTCTTTTTCAAATCATCAATAACTTTTCTGGCATATTTTTTGGCTTTTTCTATATTTTCTTCTTTTAAAACGAGTTCCAAAATTTTTCTTTGTAAATCTTTAGCTAATTTACACCAATCTTTCCTGACTGTCTCTAATCCTCTAATTAACAAATTACCTTTTTCATCTAACAAAGCATATCTCTTTTTAGCCGTTCCTTTTATCAAACTACGAGGGATAAAAATTCCTCTTTGATAAAATCCTTGCAAATCAAGTTCTATTAAACCAGGAAGTTCTTTGTTGATTTTTAAAAGGAAATTTTTAACCTTTTCTTTAAATTTTTTCTCCTCGCCTTCCTTAGGTTTGAGAAGGGCTGAATCAGTATCGCCGTAAACAACAATAAATTCTTTTTCTGCCTGGCGAATGACTTTTTTTATTAAATCCCGACCGATGGCTGCTGTTGCCTCAGCACATTCTCGGCAATACCATTTGGAAGCCGGAAAACCAAAATAGCCATAAGTAGCATTGGCAATAATTTTTATAACTTTTTGACGATTATCTAACAAGTGTTTTCTTAATTTATTCTTTTCTCTTTTCATTTTTTTCTTTATCTGCCATCTTTCAACTAATAACTCTTTAATTACTTCAGAAACAAAGCCCTTTTTATCTTGGCAAAACCAGTATTTCTTTGAAGGTATTTCAAATTTTTTCTGGCAAGGAGAAAAATTTAAAGTTTCTGGCGAAATATTGAAAGTAGCAATAATTGAAGGGTGAAGAGACCTAAAATCAACAACAGCAATTCTTTGGTGAAGGCCAGCAATTGGCTCCTTAACATAGCCACCTTGAAAAGTGAACTTTTTCCTTTTTAAAATTTCAGCAAATTTCGGCTGATTAGGGATAATTTCTTTTTTAAGATAAGCCTTTTTTGACAAATAACCTTCAACTAATTGAGAATAAGTCATTCTGGAAGAATCAAAAATTAAAGAGCCAGAAACTTTGGCAATTTCAAAAATTTGAGGAGAGAGAACTTTAAAAAGATTAAAAGTTAATTCAGAATCTTTTAGGCAATAAAGAGTTAATTTTAGCAAATTTCTTTTTTTCCGCCAATCTTCTAAAAGTTCTTGATAAGTTATTTCAATTTTTCTATCTCCCAAAAGTTCAGCTGAAACAGCATCCAAAGTCAAAACTTCTGTTTCTAAATTAACTGACAAGATATTATTGATAAAAGTAAATAAATCTAAATGAACTCTGCCAGCAACTTTGGCTGCTGAACTTCTACCTCTTCTAACAAATTTGAATTCCTGATCATCTCTACCAATTTTTAACTCTATTTTATATTTTTCAGCTCTTTTTCGTAAAAGAGGAAAATCAAAAGCATCACCATTATAAGTCAAAATAATATCTGGATCTTCCTTGTTGATAGTTTCAAGAAAATCTTCTAAAAGTTCTTTTTCGTTTTTAACTATTTTAACAAAAGAAGGGGATTTTTCTTTTCGAGGCCAAGAATAAGTGGTCACCTTTTTAAAATTCTGGCCATAATAAGAAATCATTATTATTTCCTCACCGCCTTTATTCTGGTTTGCTTCCAAATCAAAAGAAAGAATTTTCAATTCTGGATAGTCTTCTTTGGCCGAAGGAAAAACTTTGCCATTTTTTATTTTCAGCCAAAAAGGATCATAAATCCCATTGGCTAAAAGAAACATCTGGCTAAAACTTAAAGAATACTCATATTCTTCAATTACTTCACCTGAACCTCCTCTCTTCTTTTCAATTTTTTTAATGACATCTCTAACTTT
>CALGBJ010000014.1 GCA_937877385.1 uncultured bacterium | reverse complement strand
AGGGTCATCAGTTTTTGCCTCTGGTTCTGTTTGTGAATCCTGCTGTTGATTATCACTTTCATTTTCTTTTTCTCCTTCGTCAGTTTCAGAATTACCTAAATCTGTTGACTCTTCTTCTTTAATTGCTGGCTGGCTTTCATTTTTGATTTTTGTTTCTTCTTCACCTTGATTTGAATCTTCTTCTTTTTCTGTTTCTGATTGCTCGCTATCATCTGTTTCTTTGTTATCTACTTGCTCTTCCTGACTAACTTCTGTCTGATTATTATTAACTTCTTCGTCATCATTCTTTTCTTCGTCATCATTTTCTTTCTCGGTTTGGTTATCATTCTCTTTTTCACCATCTGCTTCCTCGTCAACTGTTTCTTCATCCGTTTCATTCCCTTTTTCACTTTCAATAATTTCGCTTTCTGAATCAACAATTTCATTCTCTGAATCAGTAATTTCACTTTCCAGAGTTGTTGTTGCCTCCTCAAGACTTGTCTCTTCTTGAGAAGGACTTTCAAAATCATTTTCAGTTGTTTCTTCTTCTGATTGTCCAGAATTTTCAGAGTCAACCTCCTCAACGCTTATTGACTGCTCATCTTCCAAATTTTCTTCATCACTATTCTCCAAAGAATCCTTACTCATTTCGTCTGTACTAGTAGGCATTTCTTTTATTATTGGTAAATCATCTATAATCTCCTCGTCATCAATCTCATCATCTTTAATTTCTTCTTCGAAAATATCAGTAGTTGAAGTAGCTGAAGAAGAATTTTCTTCATTGGTTATTGGTTTTTCTTCTTCTTTTTCTTCCTTGTCATTATCTTTATCATTATCATTACTATTACCATTTTCCTTTTTCGGCAGTTGTTGGCAAAGAGAACAGCTGTTGCTAACAACGCCTTCTAAAGCGCACAGTTCTTCTAAACTAACTCCTGGCGGTAGCGGCTCAAACATTGCCTGACTTGTTTCTGAATTATTAATCATAAAGTTTTCTGGGCCAGTAGCTGTTATTCTAAACCAGGTCAATCCGTAAAAATACGGGACAACATTGCCATTTTCGTCTTTCCATAGATGCTGATACCAACCGTTAACATTGGTCCAACCAGTCCAAACATAACTTCCGCTATTGGGTATGCCGCTGGCGACAGTGTAAAAATTATCTCCGCTTGAAATGTCTCCGCTACAATCACTATCGGTAATGTAAGCAATATCAATTGAAAGATTATCGCTACCAGAAGAATTATTAGTAATTGCTGTCCAAGTAATTGTTAATTCCTGGCTATAATAAAGTCCGAGAGCGCAATACCAAGCAGTTGAACAAGAACTTTGAAGAGCGGCTTCATCGTCACAGCAACCGCAATAGGTACCTTGCAAAGGACTTGCTTTTATTTCGCTTATTATTGGCAATTCTAAATTCTGCCAATCAGAAAGAGAATCGGTATCTTGACCGCTCGGTACTCTAGCCGCTATTTTGCCATCGCCTGAAGGAATCAGACCTGGTTGCCAGAGATTGTCATTATAATTCTCCCAAGTAGAAGTTGGCCTTCCCCAATTTACTTGATCAACAATCAAGCCGTTCTCATCTTCTAAAAGAAGCATATCAGCATTATCGTTAAGGCCATTGCCTATTTTATCACCTAGTTCGATTTTCAAAACATCTGAGAAAATTTGCCAATAGTTCCAAGTTGTTCCGCTCTTAGTAATCAAAGCAAAATTATTGGCTGGAATCATCCCGGAAAGAGTATCGCAAGAATCGTTATCGCAAATTTGCCAGCCGCTTAAATCTATTGCCTCGCTCCCTCGATTATATAACTCAATCCATTCGTTATCATTCTCGTTGCCATGTTGACTATCTACATCATAATAAACTTTATTGATAACTATTTTTCGCCAAACCCCGGAATGAATAGTATTGGCAATTGTCTCTTTATCAGAAAAACCAGCCCCTTCAATTTGCCAACCATCAAAAACAAAATCAAAACTACAAATTTTGTCCTGTAAGGAAGGATTATTGCTAGTTAATTTTGCCTCAAATTGCCAGTTTGATTTATTGGAAAAAGTAGTGGTTGCCGAAACAAAGTTGCTCAAAGGCCGAAAATCTCCTGTTAAGTCGTCTTTAAGAAGAAGATAATCGCACAGAGTTCCAGTGGCATTTTCTACCTTGACCCGATATTCAAAATCTAAATTGCCAAGATTTTTTAAGTCAATCTCTCTGGCAGTATTTTGGTTCGGCATAATTTCTGGTGAGAAATCTGGTGTTTCAGAAATAGCAAAATCCAGAGTAGCTACAGAATAACTATTAGCCAAAGAACTTTCCGTATCATTGTAATAAGCAAAAGTTTGCTCAATAGTCAAAAACCCGAACCAATTAAGGCCAATAATTAATAACAAA
>CALGBJ010000013.1 GCA_937877385.1 uncultured bacterium | reverse complement strand
CATCTGTTTTATCTAGTGATGCTTTTATTGAAAATCTTGACAAGCCAGCGAAGAGAATGATTGTTAGAGGTTCGCCAACAGAAAAAGCCATTGTCTTTGCTGGTTTGGAGAATGGCTTAATAAAAAACGAATTATTAAAAAACTTGCCTCAAGTTGATTTTTTGCCTTTTGATTCTGAAATAAAATTCTCTGCCTCTCTTAATTTAGACAAAAAGAGAAAAGTTTTTCTTTTTTCTCTTTTGGGTTCTCCAGGGGTTATTTTGGAAAAATCAGTGAAACTTTACGACCAAGGGAAATTAGTTAAGCTGAGCGAAGAAAAAAGAAAAAAAATTGAGAGAGAAATAAATAAATTGACTGAAGAAGGTTACCGAGTTTTGGCTTGTGCTTTTAAAGAGATCAAGAAAGAAAATTACCAACAATCAATTCCTCTAAAAAATTTGTCTTTTGATTTAAATTTTCTTGGTTTGTTGGTTTTAGAAGATCCTTTAAGAAAGGAATCTTTTTCTACTCTAAAGATTCTTAGAGAGGCCGGTGTTAGAACGATTATTGCCACTGGTGATAACAAATTAACGGCTTTTAAAGTGGCTCTTAATCTTGGTTTAAAAATTAAAAAAAGGGAAATTGTTCTCGGTTCACAAATTAGAGAAATGGAAAGAGAAGAATTGAAAGAATTGGTTAAGAAAAGAAATGTTTTTGCTCAAGTTGTCCCAGAAGATAAATTAAAAATAGTTGAGGCCTTAAAAGAAAATGGAGAGATAGTAGCAATGGTTGGTGATGGAGTTAATGATGCTCCTTCAATTAGGAGAGCTGATGTTGGTGTTGTTTTGAATTCGGGTAGTCAGATAACTAAAGAATCAGGCGATTTGATTTTAGTAGACAATAACCTGAATTCCCTTAAAGAATCTATTATTGAAGGCAGAAACATTGTTGAGAATTTAAGAAAAGTAATTATTTATCTCCTTAGTGATGATTTTTCTGAAATTATTCTTTTTATTTTTGCTATGATTTTTTCTTTGCCTTTGCCTTTATTGCCAACACAAATTCTTTGGATAAATCTTGTTGAGGATGGTTTACCTGGTATTGCCTTGGCTTTTGAGAAAGAAAAAGTTAAAGAGTTGCTGAAAAGGCAAAAAGAAAAAGGAGAGATTCTTACTAAAGAAATTAAAGAATGGATGGTTTGGGTGGGTATTATTACTGGCTTGACTGCCTGCCTCTCTTTCTTTATCTTTCTCCAATTTTTTTCTTTAGAAAAAACCAGAACTATTCTTTTTGCTCTGATGGCTTTTGATTCTTTGGTTTATGCTTTTTCCTTAAGAAATTTAAGGAAGTCAATTTTTAATATCAATATCTTTGCCAATAAGTATTTGAATTTTTCTTTACTTTTCGGTTTATTAGCTCTTTTATTTAGCGTTTATTCTCCTTGGGGAGAGAGGATTTTTTCCTCTTTGCCGCTTAATTTTCTTGACTGGCTGATTGTCTTTTCGATTTCTCTTTTGGAATTACTTTTTATTGAGATTGCCAAAAAGAAAATCCTTAGAGGTTAAAAAAAGGAGATTGACTGGGCTATTTTTAGTTGGATTTCTTTAACCCCTTTGTTTAGACAGTTTTTCAGAATTTTTTCTTGTTCTTCTTTTGGCAATTCTTGGTTTAAAACAATTTCTTCTATTTCCATTTTACCATTAAGAACAACTTTAATGCCTTTTTCTTCTATTTCAATTTTTTCTTTAGCCAATTTTTCCTTTAGTTCTTTAATTTCCTTTAATTTTTTTAATTTATCAAACATATTTTTTTAGGTTTTAAGTTGATTCTTATTTTACTCAAAATTTATTATTAAGCAAATTTCAAATTTAATTGCGATCGCTTTTATTTTTGAAATTTGGAATTTTCTTTAATTTGAATTTTTGGGCAAGAAAATTTGACCAAGGACGGATCTTTCCTAGACGCTTTTAGCCAGTTGCCAATTGCCAACTGCCAATTGTCAATTCTGAGGTCTGCCCTTGCCGGTTTTCTTTTCTCTCAATCATAATAATTTTTGACATTTTAGAGATGTCAAAGATACATTTCATCTTTTGTAGTATTGGATAAAAACTGACTATTAATATTCTCACATTCTTAAGAATGTGAGAATATTTTCAAAACTTGACAACTTGTTAAAAATATGTTATCATTAGCCAACCTTAACAATTAAATAAAGAGTGTAAGGGGGAAAAATGGGAGATATTTATGATATTGATGAAATGGTTGTAAAAATCATTAAGGGAGGAAAATTTAGGGTAAAATTCGCAAGTAGTGGCTTTAATCTTCTTCCCGGAGGGAAGAAGATTATGTTTCGAGGCGATATACCAAGTATTTTTTCGTTAGCCAAGATAATAGGAATATTATCCGGGAAAAAATATAGGTTGGAGAGGAAAAACAATATTCTTGTTTTTAGGTTTTTTAAGGAAGGTAAGAAAATAAGGAAAGATAATTCTAGGTCTGAATTCTACTTGATTTAAACAATATCAAGCCCAACCCCATGGCTTTAAACTGGGGCTATAATACTCCGGGGAAGCTCCGGAGCGCTTGGTCCAGGTGGACATCGGGCAAATTTTCAGCCTCTTAAAAAATTTTATAAGGAGAGAAAAAAGATGAAAGTAAAAAAAATTGTTCTTACTGGTGGCCCTTGCGCTGGAAAAACGACAGTGCTTGATGTATTACGTCAAAGGTTTGCAGGACAAGTATTGGTAGTTCCGGAGGTAGCAAGCATATTACTTTCTGGTGGATTCCCAGTGCCGGGAAAGGATGTAAATTGGAGTCCGGAGTGGCAAAAAGCATTTCAATCGGCAATTCTATCGGTTCAAATCCAGGTAGAGAATGTCTATGAATTAAAAGGAATTCAAGAAAAAATTAATCTTCTAATTTGTGATCGGGGAATACTGGACGGAGCAGCCTACACACCCGGTGGACTGGATGCATTCTGTAAATTCTACCGGATACCTCTTAAGGAAGCCTTGGGTCGGTATTCGGCAGTAATTCATCTCGAGTCTTTGGCAGTAGGGAATCCTGAATTATACGGAAAAACAAACAATAGCAACAGATTTGAGGCATTAACCGAGGCGCAAAAATTAGAATATTCAGCTCGGCAAGTGTGGAAGTCTCATCCTCGATTTTGTTTTGTCAACTGTAAGAGAGGAATTGAAGGAAAAATAAGTAAAGCCATAGAAATTGTCAAAAATTTCTTAGAATAAATGATTAAAAGGTAACCGCAAAGCGGTTGCCTTTCTCTAAAAGGTTATCAGAAATGGTAATCTTTTAGAGGGAGGTAACTCCCGAGCATCTTAAGAAATTTTATAAGGAGGTGTTAATATGGGAGAAGTAATTTATATTATAAGGTGTAAATGGTGCGGAAAATTCCTAGAAGCACTAAACGAGAATGAATATCAGGAATTATTAAGACAAGTGCCTTCAGGAAAAGTAATTTGCGATGAATGTATGAGGCCGGTGCTCAGAGCAATGGAAGAACAAGGAATGCTTATGGAAGAACAAGGCTTGGTTCCTCCAAAAGATAAGAATTTTTAGCCTTCGACAAACGAGGACTTTAAAGGCAAGGATTTTTCCTTGTCTTTTTTATTATTTAAAAAATTCCCCCTGGTTTAGGTTTTTTATTGTAAAAGAGAGAATATATTTTGACACTTTTGGAGAAATTATTAAAATTTGAAAACAAAAAGTTCATTAAGTTCTGTTAAAAATAAGGTTCTTAACGGAATAATTAACAAAACTTAAAAGGTTGAAATCTTTTAGCTGGAGATCGAATAAGTTAAGAGAAAATTAAAAACTGCTTCTAATATTTTGATACCGGAGTGAATAGATATAATACAGGTTATATTATTTATTATACAAGTAATCATACAAGGTCGACAATTCATTTTAATTATTTGACATAAAATATGAGTTTTGAAAAACTAAAATTTGAGCAATCAAAAGCAAAAAAAGAAACAAATAAAGAAAGAAGTCCTGAGAGTGGAGAGGAAAAGAAGGAAAGGGAAGAGCTGGTTGAAAAGAAAAAGATAGAAGGAGAAGCAAGAGGTGAGATGGTAAAAGAAGAAGAAGGACTTTCTGAAAAAAATAAAGAGGTAAGAAAAAGAGAAGAAGTTGAAGAAATTATTAGAAATGAATTACAAAGAATGGAAAGTAAAGAAACCGAATCAAAGATTTCTATGGAAAAAAGAATAGTCGAATTAAGAAAACTAGAAGAAGTACTTGACGAACAGTGTGTTAAAGCATGGAAAGATTATTTAAAATTCCCATCATTACGGACACTAAAAGGGTGGAGAGAATTTATTACCGGAGAACACGAGAGGCAAGCTTCAGAAAAGTACAGGGATCTTATGAATAAAGCGAATGCTATTAGAAGCTTATTGCACGAGATGAGATTAAGGATGATGTATTACGAAGATATAAAAGAATGCATGGAAAAAGGCAAATTTCTTTCCGATAGTTCTGTAAAAGATCTTCGGAAAATAACAGGAGGTAGACTAGATAACCTTCTTGATGCTTTGCAGGATAAAGAAAGTGGCATGCTTTATGGAGACAAACTGACTTCTAAGGAATTAAAAGTAATAGAAGATGCCCTTCGAATTAATGACGCAACTACTTTTGAAGTTGAACGTGCAGAGGAAATTAAAAAATCATCAAGAGAGCTTTCTCGTCAATTTGAAGAACAAGATATTGGTAAAGGAACAAAAATAAGACTTGATAATGGCGATGAAGGCTGGGTGCGTAGTTTTAATCGTGAAGAAGGCATTCTTGAAATTTATCTTAATCCCAGACTCACAAAGATTGCTTCTTATGATGTGAGAGAGGTTAAGAAAATTCAGCGCATAAAAGAATCTAAATCGGAAAAGATATTAAGAAGAGTGTCAGAAATTTATCGCTCGGTTATGGAGGGTTAAATAATTTGTAATTGCCAACCATTTTGGCAACTGTAAACAACGTTGTCTACAATAAAAGAGCCTTCTTTAAAGGAAGCATATATGATAGGATTAAAGAGAATAAATGTCGAACAAAAAACTTTAACTCCTAAAATTCTACCATATGTAATATCATTATAAACCGGCGAGGTCTACCCTTGTCAGCTTTCTCTTTCTCTTAATCATAATAATTTTTAACATTTTAGAGATGTCAGAGGCGTATCTCATCTTTTGTAGTATTGAATAAAAACTCAAAAGATAATAAATAACATTCCAACATTCTGCAGAATGTTGGAATGTTTTCTTTAGGGTTATTAAAAGAAGGATTAAAAAAATTGCGAATGTTTCTTTTAGATATCTTTTTTCTGTTATAAAAATTCGTAATTTGTTACGTAACGAGTTACGTAATTCGTTACGTAATTCGTTACGTAATTTTTTCATTCAGGTGCAAAGAGCAAAAATAATTAAGTTTTACTTGACATTTTGGGGAATAATGTTATTTTTTTATTTAGTATTAAGAAAAACAAAAAAGGAGGTAAGGAATGGGAAAAGGAGAATCAGTAGAAATTTGGCCTCTGAGGAGGCCAATGAAAAGAGAAGACTTTTTAAAGGAGAAAGAAGTACCGAAGGAAAAAGTCGGGGGAATTCCAGAGACAGTTTGGGTAGAAGTAGGGCCGGTTCTTTCTAATCATGATCAATTGAAGAGAATTTGGGAAATTTTTAAAGCCTTTGAAGAGTGTAGGAGAGAAGAAGGATTGGTCCTTCTCGCGAGGAAATCTAATAAGAGCTGGTTAGGAGAAAAAGAGGAAGTTGAATTTTTCGTTGCCCGGCCTGAAACTGGAATTAGTAACGATTTTTTGAAAAGAAAGAAACTCTTTTTGATTCCCGATGAAAAAACCTTGAAGAATCTATAACAATAATTTTATTTTCTCCCTCCGGCTTGTGTCGGAGGGTTTTTTTTATTTGAAAAATTTTTTAAAATTAGTAAAATTTTTTAACAAATTCAAAAGGAAGGAAGTTGGAAAAAATAAAATGAAAAAATACAATTTACCAAGACATTTAGCTATTATTCCTGATGGCAATCGGCGTTGGGCAAGGAAACATTCGCTTAAACCTTGGGAAGGTTATTATCAAGGTACTAAAACTTTTGAGAAAATTTATCGGAAAATAGTTAGTTTAGGTATTCCTTATACCACTTTTTGGATTGCTTCTTTGGACAATCTGACTAAAAGACCAAAAGAAGAAATTCATTTTCTTTTAGATGTTTTTGCTAAAAATTTTCCCAAGTTAGCCAAAGCCGATTTTATTCACCGTCACCAAATAAGAGTAGAAGCCATTGGTCGTTGGCGAGAAATGTTGCCAAAGAATGTGGTTGAAGCTGTGGAAATGCCTTTGAAAGCAACCAAAAAATATCAAAAGTTTTTCTTAACTTTTTTGATGGCTTATAATGGCGATGACGAACTTCTTTCAGCTGTTAAGGAGATTGCTGAAAAAAGGAAAAAGAGGATTAACTGGCAAGTTTTAAGGAATTCTTTGTGGACAAAAAATTTGCCGCCAGTTGATCTTTTAATTAGAACTGGCGGTGAACCACATCTCTCGGCTTATTTTCTTTCCTGTCATATTGGTTATGCTCAAATGAGTTTTCCTGAAGTTTATTTTCCCGATTTTACTCCTAAAGAATTTATGAAAGTTATTGATGAATACTCAAAGAAAGAAAGAAGGTTTGGTAAATAAAAAATTTTTCTCTGAAACAATCTCAGTGATTGCTAAAAAACTCTTGTAAAAAATATTTGGTTATTTTTTTCTTTTGTGCTACCATTTAATTATGAGGGTTTTAGCTGAAAATAAAAGAGCTTGGCATGATTATGAAATTAAAGAAAAATTTATTGCTGGCTTAATTCTAAAAGGCTTTGAAGTTAAATCAGCTAAAAACAAGAACTTTAGTATCAATAACGCTTATATTACTTTTTTGGATGGCAAGCCTTTTTTAATTAACAGCCAAATTCCGCCTTGGCAATCATTTAATGTTCCTCAAAATTATGATGTTTGTCGAAATCGAGAATTGCTTTTAAGAAGAAAAGAGATTTTTCGCTTGCAAGTAAAAAGAAGAGCGGAAAAACTAACAATCATTCCTTTAAGAGTATTAGAAAAAAATAATCTAATCAAATTAGAAATTGCCTTGGTAAGAAAAAAAAGAAAGTACGAAAAGAAAGAAAAAATAAAAGATAGAGAGGAAAAAAAGAGAACCGAGCGGTTAATTAAGGAGACAAGCATACGATGAAAGCAGATTTCCTTTTTAAAAATATAAACCAAAAACAAATTATAGCCAAAAATTTTTTTTGGCTATCTTTTTCTCAAATTTCTGGCAGGATTCTCAAAGCAATTTTAATTATTTTAGCTGCTAGAATTTTAGGAGCCAGCGAATATGGCCGATTTTCTCTTTCTTTAAGTATTCTTTCTTTGTTTTTTGTTTTTGCCGATTTAGGCATCTCCTCTTTAGTTACTAGAGAACTTTCTAAGAAAATTAAAGAAAGTAAAGAGTATCTTTCTACTTCTTTTTATTTGAAATCTCTTTTACTTATTTTTTCAATAATTTTAGTTATTCTCGCTCAATTTTTTATTCCTTCAAACAAACTAAAAGAAATTGTTTTAGTTCTTTTAATAATGACTGCCTTAGAGAATATCATTTCCTTTTTTTATGGAATTATCAGGTCAACCGAAAAAATGGAAAAGGAAAGTTTGATATATTTTAGCGAAATAATTGTCTCGGTTGGTTTAGGTTTTTTTGTTTTATTTAATTTTCCTTCAGCCAAAAATTTGGCTTGGGCTTATTCTTTAGGGGCAATAGTTGCTTTTTTAATTGCCTTAATACTTTTAAGAAAATATCTAAAAATTTTTTTCTTTTATTTTCAGAAAAAATTAGTTAAAAAAATTGCTTTGGATGCTTGGCCTTTTGCTTTTTTGGCTTTAGTTGGCAGAATTTTAACTTACACAGATGTAGTGATGATTGGCTTCTTATTGAAAAAAAGTTATTTGGTTGGTCTTTATTCGGCGCCTTTAAGAATAATTACCTTTTTTTATCTGCCAGCCATTTTATTAGCTGCCTCAATTCTACCTTCCTTATCAAGAAAAATTATTGATAAGAGTGAGATTGTCTTAATTAAAAAGTCCCTTGTTTTCCTTTCAGCTATTGCCCTGCCTTTAATTGCTGGCGGCTTGATTCTTTCTCGAGAGATTATTCTTTTTCTTTTTGGTCAAGAATATTTAGCCAGTGCTAAAATTTTTTCTTTGCTTATTTTGGTTATTTTCTTTCTTTATTTTATTATTATTTTCTCTCATCTTCTTTTTGCTTATAACTTTCAAAAAAAGAATGCCCTTTTTTTGTCTTTATCTGCTTTGATTAATGTCTTTTTGAATTTTATTTTAATTTCTAGATTCGGCATTGTTGGTGCTGCTTTAGCTACTTTGTTTTCTCAAGTTTTTTGTTTTTTTCTTTTTCTTTTTGAGGTGAAGAAGATAGAAAAAACTTGGCCAATCACTTTTTTTGATTTGAGAAAAATTTTTTTTGCTTCTCTGTTAATGGCAGTTTTTCTTTGTTTGCTTAAACTTTTCTCTTTTCCTCTGCCAATTTTGATATTCCTTGGTGCCTTGATTTATCTTTTCTTTTTGTTTCTTTTTAGAGAATCAACTTTGAAAGAAATTAGAGAAATTTTTAGACAATGAAAAATTTTATTGTTGTTTGTGATAATTTAAGAAGTTGCTATAATGTTGGCTCAATTTTCAGAACAGCCGACGCTTTGGCTGTAGAGAAAATTTATCTCAGTGGTTTTACTCCTTCGCCAGAAGATAATTTTAAAAAAATTCAAAAAACGGCTCTAGGAGCAATTGATTCTGTTCAGTGGCAAAAGATTAAAAATACTTGGCGAATTTTAAAAAAATTAAAAGAAGAGGGTTATTATCTTATTGCTTTGGAAAAAACAAAAAACTC
>CALGBJ010000012.1 GCA_937877385.1 uncultured bacterium | reverse complement strand
TAAAAGTGGTGCTGGGTTGGAATATTTTATTTAAGGTTAGTTAAAAGAAGGATTTAAAAAAACGCGAATGTTTCTTTTAGATATTTTTCTTCTTGTCATAAAATTAATTACGTAATTCGTTACGTAATTTTTTTTTATTTAAGCGCAAAACGCAAAAGTAATTAAAATCCCAAATCCCAAATTACAAATTACAAATTCAAAAAAGTAAAAAGTAAAATCTACAACTAAAAATTCAACCCAGAACTACTAAAGAGTTCTGGGTTGCCCAATACCCTTTAGTGGTATTGAGCAAAATGCCCACCCCTTTCTTACTCCTCCCCCTCCCTCTGGGAGGGGGAGGATATAGGTGGGGGAGGAGAACACCAACTTCCTAACCTCTTTACCAAACTGGCTTCCTAACCTTTTAACTTTAAACTTTAAACCCAGCACCACTTTTGTTTCAAAAGTGGTGCTGGGTTTGGGATTTGGGATTTGTAATTTAGGATTTTGTTTAGTATTAAAGTTGAATTTTTTTCTATTTTAGTTTAAAATCATTTTGAATTTTAAATTATGCCTCAGCCAATAGAAGAAATAAGAAAATTTAGAGAGAAAAAATTAAAAAACTGGCAGAAAGCCAGTTTTGAACCTTACCCAGAAAAAGTTGAAAGAAAATTTGAAATTAAGGAAATTTTAAAAAATTTTTCTAAGTTTTGCCGAGAGAAAAAAAGAGTTTCTCTTGGCGGGAGAATTTTTTCCCTAAGAGACCAAGGCAAAATTATTTTTTTAGACTTGAAAGAAGACAAAGATAAAATCCAAATTGTTTTAAAAAAAGACACTCTAAAGAATTTTGATTTTCTCAAAGAAAATCTTGATATTGGCGATTTTATTGCTGTCAAAGGAGTAGTTTTTTTGACTAAAAAAAGAGAAAAAAGCATCTTGGCTAAAGAGGTTGTTTTAGCAGCTAAATCTTTAAGACCTCTTCCTTCTAGTTGGTATGGCTTGGCTGATGTTGAAGAAAGATTCAGGAAAAGGTATCTTGATTTGCTGATTAATGAAGGAATTAAAGAAAAGTTTGATTTAAGGTTTGAACTTATTAAAGAGATAAGAAAATTTTTTTGGCAAGAAGGTTTTTTAGAAGTGGAAACGCCAATTCTTCAACCTCTTTTTGGCGGAGCTAACGCCAAGCCATTTATTACTCATCATAATGCTTTGGATGTCGATTTATATTTAAGAATAGCTCCAGAGCTTTATTTAAAAAGGTTAATTATCGGCGGTTATCAAAAAATTTTTGAAATCGGCAAAAATTTTAGAAATGAAGGAATAGACAGAGAGCACAATCCAGAATTTACTATGATTGAGTTTTATTGGGCTTGGCAGGATAGTGAATTTTTAAGAAAATTTATTGAGAATTTTCTGAAAAAAATAATTAGAAAGTTTTTTAAAAAGGGAAAAGTAAATTGGCAGAGCAAAGAAATAAATTTTGCCAAAAAATTTAAAGTTTTAGATATTGTTGATTTAGTTAAAAAAGAAACTGGTATAGATTTTGAAAAAGACTCTCAAAAAGAAATTTTCAATAAGGTTAAGAAGATAGATTTAGAAATTGAAGAGAAAAAATTAATATCTTTAGATGACAAAAATTTAGAGATTGCTTTGCTTTTTGATGCTCTTTTTAAAAAAATTTGTCGGCCAAAAATTATTCAACCAACATTTGTTATTAATCATCCTTGGCAAATTTCTCCCTTAGCCAAAAGAAAAAAAGATAAATCAGAGAGAGTTTCTCGTTTTCAATTGATTATTGCTGGAATGGAAGTAGTTAATGGTTTTTCCGAATTAAACAATCCCCAAGAACAAGAGAGGAGGTTTAAAGAGCAAGAGAGATTAAGAAAAAAAGGTGAGGAAGAATGGCAGAGATATGATGCTGATTTTCTTGAGGCCTTAGAGTACGGAATGCCGCCAACGGCTGGCGCCGGTCTTGGCATTGATAGATTGGCAATGATTTTAACTAATTCAACTAATGTCAAAGAAGTTATCCTTTTTCCTTTATTAAAAGAAAAGAATGATTGATATTAGTCTTTTAAGAGAAAACCCCCAAATAATTGAAGAGACCCTAAGAAAAAGAAATATCTCTTTAAATCTGAGAGAGATAATTCTTTTAGATGAAGAAAAAAGAAAACTTCAGAAAGAAATTGATAATTTAAGACATAAAAAGTCAATTCTTTCCAAAGGGCAAACTGAGGAAGCCAGAAGGATTAAAGAGGAAATAAAAAAAAGAGAAAAAGAATTTAAAATTAAGAAAGAGGAATTTGAAAAGAAATTTAAACTCATTCCCAACATTCCTTTAACTGATGTGCCTGAAGGCAAGAGTGATAAAGAAAATATTGTTTTGCGAGAAGTTGGCAAGAAACCAGAATTTGATTTTCAGCCAAAAGATTATTTATCTTTAAGCGAAAAATTATCCTTAATTGATATTAAAAGAGCGGCTAAGGTTTCTGGTAGTCGTTTTGGTTATTTGAAGGGCCTCTTGGCTTCGCTGGAATTTGCTCTTATTTCCTTTGCTTTTTCTTTGCTTTTAGATAAAAAATTTATTAGAGAAGTTATTGAAGAAAAGAAATTAGATTTAACTGACAAACCTTTTCTACCAATAATTCCGCCAGTAATGATTAGGCCAGAAATGATGGCTAAAATGGGTTATTTGTCTTGGCACCCAGAAGAAGTTTATTTTTTAAAAGACGATGATTTATGTTTGGTTGGTACTTCTGAGCAATCAATTGGGCCAATGTTTGCCAACGAAATTTTGAAAGAAGAAGATTTGCCTTTAAGGTTTTTATCCTTCTCTACCTGTTTTAGAAGAGAAGCCGGCAGTTACGGTAAAGATACCAAAGGAATTTTGAGAGTTCACCAGTTTGACAAATTAGAGATGTTTTCCTTTGCTTCACCCGAGAAATCAATTTTGGAACACCAACTTTTTCTTTCTTTAGAAGAGAAGATGATGGAAAAATTATCTTTGCCTTATCGGGTGGTTAGAATTTGCTCTGGCGATTTAAGTATTCCTTCGGCTTCTTCTTATGATATAGAAACTTGGCTGCCTGGCCAAAACGAGGGTCAAGGAGAATACCGAGAAACTCATTCAACTTCTAATTGTACAGATTATCAAGCCAGAAGTTTGAATATTCGTTTCTCTGACAAAAAAAATAAAAAAAGATTTATTCATACTATTAATGGCACGGCTTTTGCCTTAGGAAGAATGATAATTGCTATCATTGAAAATTATCAAAAGAAAGACGGGACAATAGAAATTCCTGGCGCTTTAAAAAAATTTATTATTTAGAATATGGCAAGGAAGCTTTTTTCTGGCCAAATAATAAAAGTTGCTTTGACTGGCGGCGGAACCGGCGGTCATATTTTTCCTTTAATTGCCATTCTTAGGGAATTGTCAGAAATGGTTGGCAAAGATGTTTTTATTGAACCAATTTTTTTTGGTCCAGACGATTTTTCTTTGAAGGTCTTTAAAAAAGAAGGTATTCCTGGTAAGAAAATTATTTCCGCCAAATTTAGAAGATATTTTGATTTAAGAAATATTTTTATTCCTTTTAAACTTTTTTTTGGCTTTCTTCAATCTCTTTGGCATCTTTATTTCTTTATGCCAGATATACTTATTAGTAAGGGTGGTTATGGTTCTTTGCCTTTGGTTTTAGCTGCTTTTTTTTATCGCATTCCTATTTTAATTCACGAATCAGATTCTGTTCCAGGGCTGACTACAATTATTACTGCTAAATTTGCTAAAAGAATTGGTGTTTCTTTTGAAGAAACATTAAAATTTTTTCCTAAAAAGAAAGTTTTTTTAGCCGGTAATCCTATTCGTTTTAAGAAAAAGCCAGAAATTTCTCAGGAAGAAGCTAAGGAAAAATTTTCTTTGAGAAAAGATAAGCCCTTAGTTCTCTTTTTAGGTGGTTCTCAAGGAGCTAGTTCTTTAAATGATTTTGTTTTAAATCTTTTACCTCTTTTGATTGGCGAGGAGATTCAAGTTCTTCATCAAACCGGTGATAAAGAATTTGAATCAATTAAAGGTAGAGCCAGAATTGTTTTGACTGATTTTTCCCAAGAAGAGAGGAAGCTTTATCGGCCGGTTGGCTTTTTAGATGAAAGAAGTTATGCTTTGGCTTTGACGGCTGCTGATTTAGTTTTTAGCCGGGCTGGTTCTGGAGTTATCTTTGAAATTGCTTTTTTTGGCAAGCCAAGCATTTTGGTGCCTTATCCTTGGGCAAGTAGGAACCATCAAGAAATTAATGCTTTAGAATATAGCCAAAATAAAGCAGCTGTGATTATCAAACAAAAAAATCTTTTGCCTCATTTAGTTCTTGCCGAAATAAAAAAAATTCTTTCCTCACCAGAAAAAATAGAAGAAATGAGTCAAGCCGCCAGCAATTTTGCCAAGCCAGAAGCGGCTAAGATTATTAGCCAAGAAGCGATCCTTTTGATTTAAGTGTACTATTCAATCAATGCGGTAATCCCATCCCCCCTCTTAATCTCCCCCCTTCCCAAAGGGAAGGGGGGAGAAAAAAGGGAGTATCCTCTTGCTTAAAAAGGGAAGAAAAGAGAAAATAGAAGTTTTTTTCCTCTCCTTTGAAGGGAGAGAGGTAAGGTGGAGGAGAGCCCTTCCATTTTCCTCCCCCTCCCTTTGGGAGGGGGAGGATTAAGGAGGGGGAGGGGAATAATAATAGTCAGGTCGTTACCAAATTGGTTAGTAATTACAATTTAAATTTTTTTATCAAAAATGCTTAATCAAGAGGAAAGAAAAGAGTTATTAAAAATAGCTAGAGAAGCAGTAAGGTCTTTTCTTCTCAAAGGAGAAATTCCTCAATTTAAAGTTTCTTCAGAAAAATTAAAAGAAAAGAGGGGAGTATTTGTTACCCTTAAAAAAGATGGCTATTTGAGAGGATGTTTAGGTTCTCTTCAGCCAATAATGCCCTTGTATCAAGCCGTAGCCAAGATGGCTATATCCTCTGCCTTTGAGGATCCAAGGTTTCCGCCTCTTAATCTAGAGGAACTTGAGAAAGTAAATTTTGAAATCTCAGTTCTGTCTCCTTTAAAAAGGATTAAAAGCTGGCAGGAAATTAAACTCGGTCAAGATGGTGTTTTGTTAGTTAAGAATGGTAGGTCAGGACTTTTTCTACCTCAAGTGGCTAAAGAATTTAATTGGACTTTGGAAGAGTTTTTGAGTCATCTTTGCCAAGAAAAAATTGGTTTGCCAAGAGAATGTTGGCGAGAAGAGGATGCTCAAATTTATGTTTTCTCAGCCGAAGTTTTTGCTGAAAAAGAA
>CALGBJ010000011.1 GCA_937877385.1 uncultured bacterium | reverse complement strand
AAATCACCAGTACCTAAAAGATTAACTCCTTTTCTTTTCGCCCAAAAATAAAGATGCTCTAAGTCCATATCTTGAGAAGTAGCTCGGGAGTATTTAGAATGAATGTGAAAATCAGCAATTACCTCCATTCAAAAATTAATTATTTATTTTTTCTAATCACGGATAGAGAATGAATCACTTTTGATAAAAGTAATTTTTCCTTATCTAAATTACTAATTACTAACTACTGCAAATTTTCGCGGAGCGAAAATTTGCTGGCGGTGGAAGAGGGATTCGAACCCCCGATCCGCAAAAGCGGATACCGCATTTCGAGTGCGGCCCGTTCAGCCACTCCGGCATTCCACCGCTTTGATTTTCTTAAATTTTAGAGATTTTTTTTAAGAAAGCAAGGACTTTCAAAATTTGTAAACAAAAATGGAATGGCCAACTCGAGCATAAGGATGATAAGGGTCTTTTAACCAACGATATTCATCTTGGGGTCTTCTTTTTTCTCCTTTGACTAGCTTTCCTTTGGCTCCTTGAAGAAAGGTTAGCGAGAGGGCAAAATAACCTTGAGGTTTGCCTTTTGAAGAAGTCCACCATTGGTATTTTGAGCCGAGATAGTAACTTGGATCGGCCCAGCCAAAGTAATCAACCTTGATGTTTTTGATTTTTTCCTTTTCAACGAAGTTAGCTAATCTTTTTAAATCTTGTCCCCAATCAAGATTGGAATCAACGACATACTTGTAGCCGTTTTCTGGCCCGCCAGCAAATTCATTGAAATAAGAAATAAAGCAGGGAGCAACAAAAATCGTTTCCAAAAAATACCAAATAATTAAAGAGAAAAGAATAAAATACTTGCCAAGATTTTTTGTTTCAAAGATGAAAGAAGAAATTGCTTTAGCAATTTGAGAATTTGCTGAAATTGGTTTTCTTGAATAAAACCATTTTTTTATTTCCGCCGAAGTTAGAATGTAAATGAAAGGTAGGGTTGGCAAGATGTGTCTTAAGCCGATGTTAAGGTTTCCCTTCATAGTGTAAAACCAGTAAGAAGCAATTAAGAAAATCATTGACCATTTTTGCAAAGATGGATTATGTTCTTTATCCTCAAAAAGAGAGAGGTTTCTTCTTTTAAGATAGGAAGTAAAAGCAATAATTATGGCTAAAAAAATTAGAATTAAAGAAGGAATTGGCTCTTTGAGGAAGAAGACGACTGGGAAATAATACCACCAGCCAGAACTGGAAACTTCGTCAAGGAAATAAGTGGTGTTGCCGCCGATGGACCTTTGAAAAACCATTAGCAGGCCTAAAAGGTATTGGGCAATTGGCAGGGTGAATTTTCTTTGGAAAAGCTTTAAATCAATTTCAGCCAGGCATCTTGG
>CALGBJ010000010.1 GCA_937877385.1 uncultured bacterium | reverse complement strand
CGAGAACCTTTAGCTGAAGAAATTGCCATTGAAATGGATGTGCCGGTAGAAAAAGTAAGATATATTCAGCGAATTTCTCAAGACACTCTTTCTTTAGAATATCCAGTAGGCGATGAAGAGGAAGAGGTAGGTATTGGTGAATTTATTGCTGATGAAAAGACTTTACCGCCAGATCGTTTAGCCGCTCAAAAAGTTTTGAGAGATCAAATAAGAGAAATTTTGAGAAAGTTACCAGAAAGGGAGCAGGATATTTTAAGAATGAGATTCGGTTTGGATGATGGCGTTTTTCACACATTAGAAGAAGTTGGCAAGGCTTTTGGTGTAACCAGGGAGAGAATTAGACAAATTGAAGCCAAGGCCTTAGAAAAAATAAAGGAAGCGCCAGAGGCAAAGAAATTGCTTGAGTATTGACAAAATTAAATTTTTTAGGTATTCTTTTGAAAGCTAAAATAATCCTTAAAAAATTTAATTTAATAAAGGGAGGAGGATAATAATGGGAAATAAAATTGAATCGTTGAGAGATTGGGAAAGAGATTTAAAAGAGTTTTTTAAAAAATGGGAAGAAAAAATTGAGAAAATGTTTAAAGAGAGTAAAAATAAAAGTGAGAGTAATAGTGAAATTAAGAAAAAGAAAGAAAAAAAAGGAAAAAAAGGAAAAATAAGAGAGCCATTGGCTCTCTTTTTATTGTGGAAAACTTCATTTGACAAAAAATAAAAAATAGAAAATCATATTTTATATGAAGGAAATAAATTTCTCTTCAGGAATAAAAAAAAGAATAATTATTTTTCTTGTTTCTCTTTTAGTTTTTATTTTGCTTGTTTTGATTATTCTTCTTTATTATTTGAATCTTCAGCAAAAGAATGTCCTGAAATCAAATAATCAATCCTCTCAACAAATTCAACAAAAAGAAGTTCTTTATCCGATTTTGGTAACAGCTGGTGAAAGAATAAAAGGAAAAATAAGCTTAAAAGAAATTGACTGTCCTTGTGCTGAAGGTAAAAAGATTGAAATTAAAAATTCAAAAGAAGACAAAATAGTTAAAAAAGGTTATCTTATGCGCAATGGCAAGTTTATCACCAGATTACCAGCTGGAGATTATGAGATAGAAGTTCCTTCTTTATTAAAAATAGATCTTTCTCTTGGCAATAAAAGTGATTCTCCAGAAGTAGTCAGAATGATTTATTACCTTTGCCAATGTCAAAAGTGAAGAATTTCTTTAAGAAGAAGCTCTTTTTTTCTTTCTTTGCCTTTATTATAATCACCTAATTTTCCATTACTTTTAATTACCCGATGACAGGGTATTTTTTTATTATTATTTTTTTTGAGAATATTACCAACAGCCCGATAGGCGTTTTTAGAACTAGCGAGAGAAGCGACTTCTTTATAAGTTAAAACCTCCCCTTTGGGAATTTTAGAAACGATGTAAAGAACTTTTTCTTTAAAAGAAAGATTTTCAAAAACTGGTTGAAAACTTTTTCGGTAAATCTCTGG
>CALGBJ010000009.1 GCA_937877385.1 uncultured bacterium | reverse complement strand
CGTAAAACTGAACGAAGGGCTCGATGAAAACTTAGAGTGTCCGTCTGAACTTCTCTTTGGTCAATAACGGCTCTATCCTGCGAAAAAAGATACTCAATTGGATCTTCAATAGTAATAATATGAACCAATCTATCATGATTAATTTCATCTAAAATAGCCGCTAAAGTAGTTGATTTTCCATGACCAGCCGGACCAACAACTAAAACAAAACCCTGAGAGTATTTAGCAAAATTATGAATAACTGGCGGCAAATTTAATTCCTCAATCGTCCTGATTTTTCTGGGAATTAATCTTAAAGAAGCTGCCCAATATTGCCGTTGGAAATAAACTGCCACTCGAAAACGGGCTAGGTCTCCTAAACTATAAGAAAAATCAATATCTTTATACCTCAAAACATCTTCTTTCTGCTGATCGGTCAAAATTGTCTTAATCAAACTTTCTGTCATCTCTGGAGTCAAAACTGGCTCCTTAACTAAAGGGATTAAACTGCCATTAATCCTCAAAACCGGATGCCGACCAACAGCAATATGAAGATCAGAAGCACCCTGTTTAAGGGCTGTCTCCATTAAATCTATCATTTTTTGCTTGTAATCAATCATATGTTTTTTTTATTTATTATTTTGTTTGTAATTTTTAATTGTTAACTTTCTCCTTGCATTTAAAATTCGAATCTTAAAAAATTCAAATCTCAAAACTCAAATCTCAAATCTAAATTTTAAAATTCTAAATCCGAAATCCTAAATCCTAAACGAAATTCCAAATCTCAAATCCCAAATTACAAACGTTTAGAATTTAGAACATTGCCCAGAACCATCTTGGGTTCTGGGCAACCCCGTACCTCATATGGTTCGGGGTTGAATTTTGCCCAGTACCACTGAAGGGCACTGGGCAACCCTGAACCCTTTAGTGGTTCAGGGTTGGATTTTTAATATTCAACCCGTTAACTCGTGAACTCGTTAATAATAATAAATTAGATATTTCTACTCTTCTGCTGTTTCTCTGATGACTGATTCTAAAGAAACTGTCCCTTCTAAAACTCTTAAAATTCCATCCTGGCGCATTGTCAAATTTCCTTGCCTCTTAAACTCTTCTCTTATCCCTTCCTCATTTATCCCTGAAGAAATAACTTTAGCCAACTGAGGAGTCATCTCAAAAACCTCAAACAAAGCAATTCTTCCTTT
>CALGBJ010000008.1 GCA_937877385.1 uncultured bacterium | reverse complement strand
AAAAAACAAATGTTACCAAAAATAGCTGCCAATCTTGAAAGATAAAAATCCAATACCAAATTCAAAATCAAATAAATGTCAAAAGCCAAAAAGGATACTTATAGATATTCATTGAAATTTAGCGCAAAGCGTAAAGTGCAAAGCGCAAAACTACAACTCAAAGCGTAAAGCGAAATTTTTCTTTAGTTAGCTTTAAGTTTTACGCTGTGGCTTTGCGCTTTGCGTTTTGCACTTTGCGCTTGCACTTGTTTTGAGATTTAATATTTATGGAAATAGAAATAAATCAATTGCCACAATCAAATATCGAAGGAAAAATTTCTCTTAATCAAGATGAACTTCTTGCTTATACCAAAGAAGCCGAAGAAATTTTAGCCAAAGAAAAAGAATTAAATCTAAAAGAAATTGCTCCTAAAAAAATTGAAGAGCAAACTTTAAACTTGGCCGTCATCAATTCCTATTTAAAAGCAATCCAAAAAGAAAAACTTGAAGTTATCAGCCAGCCAGTGATTAATATCCTCCGTTTTATTCCTAATAAAGAATTGGTCTTTTCTTTTAAAGTTTCTGTCCTGCCAAAAATAACTTTACCAAAAAATTATCAAGAAATTGCTAAAGAAATTTTCTCTTCGCCAGAAAGAATAGAAGTAGAAAAGAAAGAAGTTGAAGATAGTTTGTCTTGGTTACGAGATTCACGGGCTGAAATTAAAGAAGTTAAAAGAGGAATAGATGTTGGCGATTTAATCGATTTAGATTATGAAATTACTGATGAAAATGAAAGAAAACTTGCTGAAGAAAAAAATAAAAGAGTTATTTTAGGAAGAGAAGAACTTTTTTCTCCCTTCCAAAACGATTTTTTAGGTCTAAAAGTTGGCCAAGAAAAAGAATTTGCTTTTGGCTCGAAAGAAAAACCAAGAAAATTAAAGGTTAAAATAAATAAAGTTTATCAAAGAATTCTGCCAGAACTTAATGACGACTTTGCTAGAAAGATAGGGAATTTCAAGGATTTAGTTGATTTAAGAAAAAGCATTACCGAAGGCATCAAAATGGAAAAAGAAAGAATTCTCAAAGAAAAAAGAGAGAGAGATTTCCTGGAAAGAGTTATCAACCAGTTAGAAGTAGAATTACCAGAAATTCTTTGGCAAAAACAAAAAGAAAGAATTTTAGCTGATTTAGAAATCCACCTAAAGAAGATGAATTTGACTTTAAAAAATTATTTAGAAATAATCAAGCAAGACCAAGAATCATTTGACAAAGAAATTGAAAATCAAGCAAAAAACTTTATTCTTCGCTCTTTAGTTGTTTCTCAAATCGCCAAAGAACAAGGAATTTCTGCTCAAAGAGAAGAAGTAGAAGATTATGTCCAAAAAATTCTCTCTCGCTTTCAATATCCTTTAAACGAAGAAAAAAGAAGAGAAGAAATAGAAAAACTTTACGCTTACGCCAAAGAAGTTATTATTTCCCAAAAGGTATTTGCTTTCTTGGAAAATTTGGCTAAAATAACAAATTAAAAATGCCTTTAGTACCAATTGTTATTGAAAAAACTCCTTACGGAGAAAGAAGCTATGATATTTATTCGCGCCTCCTTAAAGAAAGAATTATTTTCTTAAGCGGACCGATAGTTGATGAAACCGCCAATATTATTATTGCCCAAATGCTTTTTTTAGAACATCTTGATCCAAAAAAAGATATTAAATTCTATATTAATTCTCCTGGCGGTTTAGTCACCGCCACTCTAGCCATTTACGATACTATGCAGTATGTCAAACCAGACATAGCCACTATCTGTGTTGGCATGGCTGCTTCTGGAGCAGCTGTCATTTTAGCCGCTGGCACGCCCAAAAAAAGATTTGCCTTGCCCAATGCTGATATTATGCTTCACCAAACCCATATCAGCGGCGTTGGTGGTCAAGTCAGTGAAGTTGAAATTGTTGCCAGGCACGCTATTGAATTAAAAACAAGAATAAACAAAATTTTAGCCAAACATACCAAACAACCATTAGAAAAAATAGAAAAAGACACTGACAGAGATTTTTATCTTTCCTCACAAGAAGCAAAGAATTACGGACTAATTGATAAAATCATTGAGGTTAAAAAATAAAAATAATAAAATTTTACTTCTCTTCTCTGGTGGTTTGGATTCTTTATTAGTAGCTAAACTCTTTCAGAAAAATAAACTAAAAGTTACTGGCCTTGTCTTCACCAGTCCTTTTTTTGATTCTCAAAAAGCCGAAAAATGGGCAAAAAAAATTAATCTCCCTTTAAAAATTATTGATATTAGTCAGGAATTTATTGAAATTCTTAAAAAACCAAAATTCGGTTACGGCCAAGGAATGAATCCTTGCCTTGATTGCAAAATTTTAATGCTTAAAAAGGCCAAGGAAATTTTAAAAAAAGAAAATTATCATTTTCTAGCAACTGGAGAAGTTTTAGGTCAAAGACCATTTAGTCAAAATTACCAAAACCTTCGATTGATTGCTAAAGCAGCCAAAGTTGAAAAAATTCTTTTAAGACCTCTATCGGGAAAAATTCTTCAAAAAGAAAGAGTTAAAGAAACTCCTTTTAAAAACATCTTCCTTTCTCTTCAAGGAAAAAGCCGAAAAGAACAGATTCTTTTAGCCAAAAAACTTAAAATAAAAAATTGGCCCTCGCCAAGCGGAGGATGTCTTTTAACCCAACCTGAATTTTCTCTGAAAGTAAAAAAACTCTTATCTTATCTTAAAAAACCAGAAAAAGAGGATTTTCTTCTCTTAAAAACAGGCCGACATTTTTTTGAAAAAAATCTTTGGATAGTTGTCGGCCGAAACCAAGAAGAGAATCTAATTTTAGAGAAAATTAAAAAACCAAAAGGGATTATAGCCAAACCAAAATTTAAGGGACCAACCATTTTTTTTCCTCATCAAAAAAAAGTCAATTTGAAAATAAAAAAATTGACTAAAAAATTCCTTTCTCGCTATTCTAAAAAGAAAAAGGTCGAAGGAGAAAAAATTGAATTTACAATAAATGAGTAAATGAATCCACTAGCCAGGGAGCAATCCTCTTCACTTTTTCAACAATTCGCTCTTTCTCCTCCTGGCTTTTAGCCAGTTTATATTTTTCCCTTAACCTGATTATCTCCTCTCTCCTTTTCCTTTTTTTCTTAATAAGTTTTACATGAGTTGGTTTGCTCATTTTTTTGAAAAAAATTTTAAATAAGACAAGCAAAAAAATCAAGTTAAAAAACTTCACTTTTTTTGAAAAAAACTTAAAATTCAAAAAATGAGACCAATTAGCAACAGTTTTATTCCTAATTTTGAAAAAGACGATATTTCTTTAATTTTAAAATTACTTTTTCGTCCCCGACTTTGGCAAAAAGGCAAATTTATTGAAATTTTAGAGAAAACATTTACTCGAAAATTTTCTTTTAAATATTCTTTTGCCTTCAATAGTGGCCGCTCAGCCCTCTTGGCTATTCTTAAAGCCATAGAATTAAAAGAAAACCAAGAAGTTTTTCTCCAATCTTTCACTTGCAATGCAGCTGTTAACCCAATTTTAGCCCTAAAGGGAAAGCCTGTCTTTGTTGATTTAGACCAAAATTTAAATCTATCTCCTGATGATTTAAGAAAAAAAATTGAATTAAGCAAAAAACCTAAGGCAATTATTGTCCAACATACTTTTGGCTGGCCAAGCCAAATTGAAAAAATAAAAAAAATTGCTCAAGAAAAAAAACTTTTTCTCATTGAAGATTGCGCTCATTCCCTTGGGGCTAAATATCAAAACCAATATTTAGGAAAGTTCGGTGACATTTCTTTTTTTAGTTTTGGCCGAGACAAAGTCATTTCTTCTGTCTACGGCGGGATAGCAGCCACTGACTCAGATAGATTGGCAAGAAAAATCTCTTCTTTTCAAAAAAAATTGCTCTGGCCAAACAATTTCTGGACTTGCCAAAACCTCTGCCAACCAATAATTTTCAGCATCTCTCTGCCTCTTTATAACTCCTTTAATTTAGGCAAAATTCTCCTTTATTTAGCCAGAAAATTAAAATTAATTGCCCCAGCAGTTTATCAAGTAGAAAAGAAAGGTAAATTAGCAAAAGTTTTCCCTAAAAAAATGCCAAATGCTTTAGCTATTTTAGCCCTCCATCAACTTAAAAAATTAGAAAAATTCAATCAACATCGGAAAAAAATAGCCGAAATTTATTTAAAGGAATTAAAAGGGAAAAGAGGAATAAAAATTGTTTTCCAAGAAAGAGAAAATAATTATCAGCCAATTTTTATGAGATTCCCTATTTTAGTCAAAAAAAGAAGGGAAATTTTAAAAGAGTTAAAAAAAAGAAATATTTATTTAGAAGATGGCTGGTCAGAAACGCCAATAGTCCCTAAAGGTTCTAACTTAAAAAAATTTTTCTACCAAGAAAACTCTTGTCCGAAAGCGGAAAAAATTGTCAAAGAAATTATCAATTTACCAACAAATATTAAAGTCTCAGAAAAAGAAGCCAAAAAAATAGGAGAAATGATAATTAAATTTTCCTCGCTTGATTAATAAATTCCCTAAAAAGAGGATGAGGATTTAAGGGGCGAGAAAGAAATTCTGGATGAAACTGGACGCCAACAAAAAAGGGATGATTTTTAATTTCAATTATTTCTACCAAATCCTCTTCTGGATTTAAACCAGCAATAATTAAACCTTTTTTAGTCAGCAAATCTCTAAAAGTATTATTAAATTCATAACGATGCCGGTGTCTTTCTTTTAAAAACAAGCCCTCTTTTGTTTTTCTCTCTATCCTTGACCACTTGGCTTTTAAATAAGCGCTAAAACTAATTGTTTTTGGTTTAACCAAACAAGACCAAACGCCAAGACGCATTGAGCTACCATATTTCTTTTCTCTTAACAATCTTTTTTGAGAAGGAATTAAATCAATTACTGGATATTTTGTTTCTGGCAAAATTTCCGTGGAATTTGCTTCTTTTAAGCCAGCCAAATTTCGAGCAAATTCAATAGTGGCTAACTGCATTCCATAACATAAGCCCAAAAAAGGAATATTATTTTCCCTGGCAAAAGTTATGGCTTTTATCTTACCTTCAATTCCCCGAGAACCAAAACCGCCAGGAACAACAATCCCGGAAAACTCCTTTAATTTTCTAACCGCTCTCTTCTCTTTCTCTATTTCACTAGAATCAAACCAAACAATTTCTGGTTCTAACTTATAAAACCAAGAAGAATGCTTAATGGCTTCAATAACTGAAATATAAGAATCTTTTAAAACAAAACTGCCAGTTCTAAAATACTTGCCAATTATGCCAATTTTAATTTTTCTCTTGTTTCTATCCTTAATAACATTAACTAGTTTTTGCCATCTCTTAAAATTTGCTTTTTTTCCTTTTTTTAAAGAAAGCTTTTTCAAAATTCTTTTGCCGATATTGTCTTTTTCAAAATTTAAAGGCACTTCATAGATGTTCTTGATATCCGGAGCCGAGATAATATCCTTCTTATCAACATTGCAAAAAGCGGCAATTTTTCTTTTTCTTGGTTCATCTAAAGGAACTTCAGACCGAGCAACGATAATATCTGGTTGAATACCAGCCGAATTAAGAGTTCGAACAGCATATTGAGTTGGTTTGGTTTTCATCTCGCCTATCATTTTAGGAATAGGCAAATAGCTAACCAAAACAAAAAGGACATCCTTTGGATGTCTTAAATGAAGCATTCTGGCAGCTTCTAAGAACAAAAGATTTTGATATTCTCCAACTGTACCGCCAATTTCAACAAGAATAATCTCTGCCCCTTGATATTTTAAAGCGCCATCAATCCTTCTTAAAACCTCTTCCGGAATGTGAGGAACGACCTCTACACATTTACCCTGATAAAGCAATTTTCTTTCTCTTTCAATAACTGAAGAATAAACTCTGCCAGTCGTTAAATAATTATGGGTAGTAATATCTTGATCTAAAAATCTTTCATAGTTACCAATATCCTGATCACACTCAACCCCATCTTTAGTAACAAAAACTTCACCATGCTCAATTGGATTCATTGTCCCAGCATCAACATTAACATAAGGATCAATTTTAACTGCTGTTACTTTGAAACCGTAGATCTGAAGAATTTTAGCGATTGAAGAAGTAGTAATTCCCTTACCAATCCCTGACATTACTCCGCCAACCACAAAAATGTATTTTTTTATTTTCTTTTTCATTCCTCTTTAATAATCACCTTAAGCCTTCCTTTGGCTTCATTTTTTAAAAGGAACTCAATAAAAAATTCGCCAAACTCTTTCAGAGGAAAATTGTCCTTGAAAGAAATGCCTATCTTCCTCAATTCTGGAAAACTCTCTTCTATTTTCTCTTTAATCTCCTTTTCACCTAAAGAACCAAAAGGTTTCCCTTTGGGTGTTTTTTTAAAAGTGAAAACTAATTCTTTTCCCTCTATTTCTTTAGCAATTTCTTCAGCTCTCTTTTTTAATTTTTCTTCTTTTTCTTTTTGAGAAGCAAAAATTTCTTGTTGCTTCTTAATTTCTTTTTCAGTAGCAATCTTTGCCAAACCTAAAGGCAAAAGATAGTTTCGGCCATAGCCATTTTTAACCTTAACTATCTCGCCTTTCCTACCCAAATTTTTCACTTCTTTTAAAAGAAGAACTCTCATATTAAAAAATCCTAAACAATTGAAAATCTCAAAACAAGTGTAAACGTAAAGCGCAAAACGCAAAATTTAGATAAATTCGAATCTCGAATTTCGAAATTCGAAACCCCGATAGTATAAAATCCTTCGGATTTTAACTACGGGGCAAGTATGTCTAACCTGAACTTCAATTCAGAAAATACTCGCCCCGTAGCATCCGAACGAAGTGAGGATTGCTTCGGGGCAAATTCGAATTTTCAAATGACTAAATGTTCGAAATGAATACCCCTCCCCCTCCTATTTCCTCCCCCTCCCAGAGGGAGGGGGAGGATTAAGGTGGGGGTGGGCATTTTGAACATTTGAATTTTAGTCATTGTTTCGGATTTCGGATTTTGCCCAGTACCACTGAAGGGTACTGGGCAACCCAGCCCCGCACCACTAAAGGATGCGGGATTTCCAAAACCCTTTAGTGGTTCTGGGTTGGATTTTTAAT
>CALGBJ010000007.1 GCA_937877385.1 uncultured bacterium | reverse complement strand
TTTCTTTTGAAGTAAAAGCAAAAGAAAAACCAGTTTCAGTAAAAATTGGTATAAATCCAGAAAAAAAGAGAATAGAAATTAAAGTTAAGGATAAGGTTGCTATTACTAAAGAGATGATGAAATTCGAGGAAAATAAATTGAAAATAAAAACATCCAAGAAAGAAATTGAGGTGAATGTTTTGCCTGATGAGGCAATTAAAACTGTTCAAGAGGAAATTCCAGAAGTTAGAGAATCAGAGTTAAAAGTGAAAAATGACAAGCCGGTCTATGAGATTAGAGGAGAGAAGCGAGGAAGATTGTTGTTTATTTTCCCAGTGAGAATAAACCTTTTAGGTGAGGTTAATGCCCAAACTGCCGAAATTCTCAAAATTAAAAAGCCCTGGTGGAGTTTTTTGGTTTTTTAAAGACGGCTTGACTTTTTTGAAGAAATGAGTTATATTTCAGATAATTGAGCTTTTCGGAGTTATTTCTCTAAAAGCCAGAGAAAATTTGAGAGACCGAAAAGCTCGAGAGAAAATAGAAAAGGTCGGTGAGAATTAAGGATTAAAAAATAATGGAAAAGAAAGTTGATTATCAGACCTTTCTTGAGAACATTGTTAAAGCTCTTGTTGACAACCCCGAGGCAGTGAAGATAGAAAAAACACTAGACGAAATGGGAGTCCTTTTGACTCTTCATATCGACCCTAAAGATATGGGCTTGGTGGTTGGTCGACAAGGAACGACTATTAAAGCCATTAGAACTCTTTTGAGGGTTATTGGCTTAAAGAATAGAGCCAGAATTAATCTTAAATTAGAAGAACCAGAGAAAAAAGGAGAAGAGAAGAAATCAGAATTAGAAGATATTAAGTTATAAATTGATTTTTCTCTGGCTTTTCTCTTTTCTTTTTAAGTTTCAAAAACAAACCCTGATTTTTCAGGGTTTGTTTTTTTTTATTGATAGTAAATTTTCGGTAAAGAACGAAGGTCTGTATATTTTAGTTCGTTGATATTTTTATTTGCCAGAAATTTGTCTAAAACTTCTAGCTGGTAATCTATTTCTTTTCTTAAATCAAAGAAAATTTTCAGTTTATTTTCTAGAATTAAAGTTATTTCCTTAAATTCAGGGTCCGGATAAATAAATTCCTTTTTTTCAAAAGAAGAAAAATGGTCAAAAATTTCTTTTAAAGAAAGAATATCTTTTGGGCTAATAACTTTTTCTAGAAGAGAGAGATTTCTTTGAGAAGTGTCGTTAACAACAATTTCCTTTAAGCCAATTGGATAAGATGATTCCTTGAAAATTATTCCCTCTTCGTCTGCCAAAAAACATTTTTTTTCGTCATCTTTTAAGAAGCACCAAGTTAGAACTCCTTTTCTTTTCTTGAAAATAATTTTTACCTTTCTTTGAAAATAGTCCTTCTTTATTTCAATTTTTCTTATTTCCGGCGAGATAGATTTTTTGACTTGATCTTGGTTGAAGAAAATTATGTTTTTAGTTAAATCTATAAAGCCTAGGATTGTTTTTTTAGGAAAATTTTTCTTTACTTCTATTGATTTTTCTTCAGGAACTATTTCGAATTTTTTGATTTGAAAAAGGGGAGAGAAAAAAATAAACCAGCAGAGAAAAATAAAGAAGAGAAAAACGAGAATAAAGATAATTTTTTTCATAGAATACTCATTACAAACAACTAAGTAAATAGTAAGGGGTTAGAAGGTTAAGAAGCCGGTATGGAAGTTAGGTTAGGAAGTTAGAAATATAAAACAAAATACAAGCAAAAAGCCAAAATAGGTACACACCAACTTCCTAACCCCTTTACCCGCCTAAGTTTTCACGAAGTGAAAATTTTGGCGGGCTTCCTAACCTTTTAACTTTAAACCTTAAACCCAGCACCACTTTTACCTTGATTAAGCGTGGCAAAAAAGTCCTTTGGACTTTTTTGCTTCCCTTATCTAAAGAATGTTTTGAGTAAGGAGTTATTCTGTTTAATCGTCGTAAAAGTGGTGCTGGGTGAGATCTCAATAGTATTTTATCATTTTATCTCGGAGATAGCAATTTTTTCGTGTTTGATTTTTGTTATTCTTTCTGCTAAAATTCGTTAGAAAAATGACCAATAATTTAACTAAAAGATTTATTCATCTTCATGTTCACTCTCATTATAGTTTGTTAGATGGTTTAGCCAAAATTGATGATTTGATAGATAGAGCAGTCGAGTTAGAGATGCCGGCTTTGGCTTTAACTGATCATGGAGTGATGTATGGAGCGATAGAATTTTACCAAAAAGCCAAAAAGGTTGGTCTTAAACCAATTATTGGTCTTGAGGCCTATGTTGCTCCGAGAGGGAGAGAGAAAAAAGAAGCCAAAGTAGATGATTTAAGGTATCACATTACTCTTTTAGCCAAAAATTTAGAGGGTTATGAAAATTTACTTAAACTATCAACTCTGAGCCATTTAGAAGGTTTTTATTATAAACCGAGAGTAGATGATGAAATTTTGTCTCAGTACAATAAGGGTTTAATTGTTGGTTCGGGTTGTTTGCAGGGAGAGATTCCAAAATTAATTTTGTCAAAGAATATCAAAAAAGCAAAGGAAAAAATAAAATTTTATCAATCAATTTTTGGTAAGGATAATTTTTTCTTGGAGATAATGCCTCATCAGAACATCAAAGAACAATTAATAATTAACGATGCTTTAAAAGAACTTTCTCGAGAAACCGGCGCTCCTTTAATAGCCACTGCTGATGTTCATTATATTAGACCTGAAGACGCTAAGGCTCATGATGTTCTTTTAGCAGTTCAAACAAGGAATAAAATTAACGACAGGGAACGCTTAACAATGGCTGATGACGTTTCTTTTAAAAGTCAAAAAGTAATGGTTGAGTTTTTTAAAGATGTTCCTGAGGCGATTGAAAATACTTATCAGATAGCCAAAGAAGTAAATTTAGAAATTGATTTATCAAAGAAGTATTTACCGAAATTCAGCCAAGAGGAGAGTTTTGATTCCTTTTCTTGCCTTAAAACATTAGCCCTATCTGGCTTGAAAGAAAAATATCAAAAGATTACCCCAGAAATTAAAAAAAGATTTGAATACGAACTTTCAGTTATCCAAAAGACTGGTTTCGCTGATTATTTTTTAATTGTTCAGGATTTTGTTAGCTTCGCTAAAAGGAACGGTATCATTGTTGGTCCTGGTCGGGGTAGTGCGGCTGGCAGTATTATTTCCTATGCTTTGGACATAACGACAATTGATCCTTTAAAATACAAACTTCTTTTTGAAAGGTTTCTTAATCCAGAAAGAATTTCTTTGCCTGATATTGATGTTGATTTTGACGATCAAAGAAGAGACGAAGTTATTAATTATGTTAAGAAAAAGTACGGCGAAGAGAGAGTAGCCAGAATTATTACTTTTGGGACAATGGCGGCTAGGCCTTCTATTAGAGATGTTGGCCGGGCTTTGGGTATAGAATATAGTTTTTGCGATAGTTTAGCGAAATTAGTTCCTTTTGGTTATAGTTTGGAAAAAAGCCAAAAAGAAGTTCCTGAATTTAAAAATATTTATATTAAGGATCAGAGAGCCAAGCAAATTATTGATATTGCTAAAAAGTTAGAGGGAATTGTCAGGCATGCTTCGGTTCACGCTTGCGGGGTAGTTATTGCTCCTTTTGATTTGGTTAAAAAAGTTCCTTTGCAAAGATCTCCTCAAGACCCTCAAACAGTAATCACTCAATACGAGATGCATTCTATTGAAAATCTTGGCTTGCTGAAAATGGATTTTCTGGGCTTGAAAAATCTGACTTTAATTAATGAGGCAATTAAAGGAATTAAAGAGAATGAAGAGAAAGAGATAAAAATAGAAGATATTCCTCTGAATGATAAGAGGACTTTCGAGCTTCTTCAAAAAGGAGAGACCATTGGCGTTTTCCAATTGGAATGTTTAACAGGCGATACGATTGTTTCTAATACAACAATAAAAAAATTATATGAGAGAAAAAATCAAAAAAAGCGATTAGTGTCAGTTTATCTAAATGAAGGGAAAGCGCATTTAAATCAAGTTTTGGATGTTTTGGCAACGGGCAAAAGAGACGTTTATATATTAATTACTGAGAATGATTGGTATATTAAGTCTACAAAAGATCATTACTTTTTAACAGAAAGTGGCTGGAAGAAGTTGGAAGAAATAAAACCCGGAGATAAAGTATTAATTAGAAGCAAGGCGAAACATTTAATTTATAACACCTGCAAGATGTGCGGGAGGCAAATAAGCGGGCAAAAAGAAGGAAAAAGTAGTTTCTGTTATAGATGTTCAGCCAAGTTTTATAGAAATCCAAGCAAGAAGGAATCGAGAGAGAAAATTAGAGCAGCAAAAATTAGGTTTTATCAAAACGGCGGTAGGCCTTGGAATTATGGGGTAACTGTTGAGAATAACGAGATATGGAAAAGGACAGCTCAGAAAATATCAAAAGCACTTAGAGGTCGGACTTTTGAAGAAATTTATGGACCAGAGAAAGCAAATGAAATGAGGAAGAAATTATCCTTAAGGAGCAGGGGAAGCAATAACCCTATGTTTGGGAAAAAATCTCCTCATCGAAAAGGAGGATATAGGAAAGATTTAGGTCACTACGTCAGGTCTAGCTGGGAGGCTGATTTTGCTCGCATCTTAAAGCTTTACAATTTAGATTACGAGTATGAGCCAAGAACATTTAAATTAATAAGAGCGAATGGCGAGATTCTTCATTATACTCCTGATTTTTATGTACCTTCACAAAACACTTTTTATGAGATTAAAGGTTTTCTTCGTGACTTAGATCGAGAGAAATTGGAATTGTTTAAACAGCAATATCCTCAAATAAATCTAGTCGTAATTAGCAGTACGAAGTTTGCTGAGCTTGCCTTAAAATACAAGACGCTGATTAATTGGGAGTGTCCTCAGATACCGAAGGGTTTTAAATTTGTCAAAGTTAAGGAAATAAAATATGCTGGTCAGGAGATGACTTATGATATTATGATGTGTTCCCCTGGTAATAATTTTCAAGCCAATGGATTTATAGTTCACAATAGCGGAGGAATGAGAAGGTATTTAAAGAAATTAAAACCGACAAAATTTGAAGATATTATTTCTATGGTTGCTTTGTATAGGCCAGGACCAATGGAATTGATTCCTGAGTTTATTGCTAGAAAGGAAGGAAAGAAAAAAATTGAATATCTTCATCCTGGTTTGAAACCTATCCTAGAGGATACTTATGGCGTAGCCGTTTTTCAAGAACAGATTTTGGAAATCGTTCGTGATCTAGCTGGTTTTAGTTTGTCAGAAGCAGATATTTTAAGAAAGGCGGTTGGTAAAAAGATAAAGAAATTGTTAGATGAACAGAAAGAGAAAATGATTAAAGGAATGATTGAAAATAAAATCAGCCGACAGACAGCTGAGAAAATTTGGCATTGGATTGAACCTTTCGCTCGCTATGGCTTTAATCGAAGTCATGCTACTTGTTATGCGATGGTTGCTTATCAGACTGCCTTTCTTAAGGCGCATTGGCCAGAAGAATTTATAGCGGCTTTACTTAATTCAGAAAAAAACGATGTTGAGAAAATTGCTTTCTTTATTAAAGAAGCTAATAGGATGGGTATTAAGGTTTTGCCGCCAAACATTAATCAGAGTTTTCATAATTTCCGAGTAGTTAAGGAGGGCAAAGAAAAATATATTCGTTTTGGTTTGGCAGCTATAAAGAATCTTGGTTCGGCTGTTATTGAAGCAATTATTGAAGAAAGAGAAAAAAATGGACCTTTTAAGTCAATAGAAGATTTTCTTTGTCGTATTCACCACAAAGATTTAAACAAAAAGTCGTTGGAGAGCGCTATTAAAGCCGGAGTTTTTTCTGGTTTGGCTGATAGGCAAAATTTACTTGCCAATTTAGAGGAGTTGTTGAGATTTAACAAAGAATTTCAGAAAAGTCGAGAGCAAAAACAGGAAAATCTTTTTGGCGATTCAAATTTTGCTCTGAAACCTCTTTCTCTTTCTGAAAGCAGAGAAACTTCATTGTTTGAGAGATTAGTTTGGGAAAAAGAATTGTTAGGTCTTTATATTTCTGGTCATCCTTTAGACAAAATAAAAGAAAAAAGTAAGTTTAAAATAAAAGATTTGGTTAGTTTGGCTAGTAATACTTTTATAGAAGTAATTGGTTTGATAGAAGAAATTAAAAGAGTGGTTACCCGCAATGGCCAGACAATGCTTTTTGTTAAAATAGAAGATAAAAGCCATAGTTGCGAAGTAATTGTTTTTAATAATGTTTTAAGTAAAACTTATCCTTTTTGGCAGAAGCATAAAATTGTTAAAATTCAAGGAAGATTGACTAAAAAAGACGATTCTCCTAAAATAATATGCGAGAGGGTTAAAGAGATTGCTGGTTTAAGTGTGGCGGGCATGTAGTTCAGCGGTTAGAACGCTCCGATATAAATCGGAGAAGTCACTAGTTCATTTACTTCACGCCAAGGTTATCAGAAATTCGATAAAACGGGCATGTAGTTCAGCGGTTAGAACGCCACTCTTATAAAGTGGAAGTCCCAGGTTCGAATCCTGGCATGCCCAC
>CALGBJ010000006.1 GCA_937877385.1 uncultured bacterium | reverse complement strand
AGCAGTTAGGGCTGCTAAGCGACCGGCAGCGCCAGCGCCGACGATAATAATTTTTTTGTTTTCTTTTTCCATTTTGCTTTTTAATTAAATTTTCACAACCGACCTTAATCTCGACTTTAAAATCTCAAATGTCAAAACTCAAATGTCAAATCCAAATCTTAGATCTCAAAACTTTTCAATCTAAAATCTTAAATCTAAAATCTAAAAACCACATCTAAAAAGTCAAATCTTTTGAAAATATAATTTAGATTTTTAAGATTTTAGATTTTAGTTGTAGATTTTACTTTTTAGATTTTAGATTTTAGATTTGTTTAGTTTTACGCTTTGCGTTTTGCGCTTTACGCTAAAATCTTAAATCAGGTTATTTCTCCCTCTCTTTAAAATGAAAATAGATATTGGAAAGAAAGCCAAGCAAACCAATTAAAATACCGATAATAGATTTTAAATCAAAATTCATAAATTTATTCCTCTCATTTTATTAATTAAAATGACTGGATTTTTTTCAAAAAAAGAGTGGATAAACTTGTCAAACATTGAATAGCGATATTTAAACTCTTTTTCGCTTAAAATCATAAAATTCAATTCTTTGCCAGTTTCTTTTTCCAACGAAGAAACTATTTTAGCAATTTTTCTTTCAATATCTTTTTGATTTTTTTTGACAACTATTAAAATATCTAATCTTTCTTCGCTTAACGGCAGAAAAACATTCTCTGGACTAAAAATTCCACCAAAAGACAGAAAAATAAGTGAAGGAACTTTCTTAAATTTTTTTAAAGATTCTTCAAAAAATTCAGGTGAAAATTTAGAAACCAGAGATTTTATTTCAGAAAAGGCAAAGTGATTCTCATTAAGATAATAATTCTCGCCTTTCTTCCTTAACAAAGAAAGTTGATTTAATTTTTTAATTTCTGGTTTCAAAAAAGGGAAAATTTTTGGACCAAAAAATTTTTTTATTTCCTTAATTTTTATTGGCGAAAAATGAAAAAATAAATATCTTAAAAGACAAACCCGCCATCTACTATTAAAAAATTTCTCAAAGAAATTGATTTTTTTCTTCATTTCCTTATTTCAAAACTTGAGCGAGGGCAGACCTCTCCGACTTGAGTCGGAGAGGTCTGCCCTCGCCGGTTTGCGTTTATCTTTTCTGCTTTTCCATTCGTTGGATTTCTTTATATAAAATATCAATGGTTTTACCTTTAAAAAGTTTTTTTCTTAATTGAGTATAATCTTTTCTTCCATAACCTAAAGAAACCCAAAATTCCGTGGCTTTGGAAATACCTAATTTCTCAATTAATGCTTCAATTGCTTTCTCATATAAAATTGGTTGAGGTATAAAAGTAGTTTTCATATTGATTTAAAAATCTGAATAAAATCTATTGGATTTATTACTTGTAATTTATTTTTGTATCTTTTTATAAGAGTATAGTCACAGGTGATAAAATAATCAACCTTACTTGCTATCGCTGAAGCCAAATGCAAACTATCCAAAGGAGAAATTTTTTGCTTTTCAATTTCTTTTGCTAATTTTTTGATCTCTGGTATAATTTTCTGATAAATTGTGGCTTTGGAAAGAATTTTTTCAATCCAAAATTTTCTTTCTATAAATGGATTCTTACTATTTTCATATTCAATCACAGAAGAATTCACTAATTTTACTTTCTTTTTTTCTATCCACTCAAGAATATAAAACAAAGCAATTGTTTCTAGACGAATCTTTGGAATTGATTGATCATCAAAAGGACGATTTAGAACGCTGTTGTCTAAATAAATTTTTATCATTTATTTTTTTAGAATCTTAAGCTTGAATGTAATTTGTAATAAGAGAACAGAAAACAGGTAATAAGCCGGATTCTGTATTTAGGCAATCATTTATCTAGGTTCAATGTTGCCATTGAACTCAAGCGAGCCACCATTTTTTGCTCTTGCAGCCGGGTAAGGATTTAGCCGTTTCACCTCTAAGGTTGCCCTTAGAACTCTCCGTTTTAAAAAACGGAGCCATTGTCCTCGCGGACTCTGGCGTCTCTGTTCGCACCTCTCTCCGCTTTTTAGCGGAGGACGGGTATTACCCGCTACCTTTTTAGATTCTCCCTTCTAAAAAGAGAGAAAATGGCTGTCCGGACTTTCCTCCCCTCCCACATACTTTGTCCTATAAAAAATGCGAAGGGCGATTGCCTGCCTGTTTTCTGTTCTCTCTAAAAATTATACTCAAAAAAGAAAAAAAGTGAAGAGGGAATTCTCCCTCCTACTTATTCCAAATTACAAATTATAAACAAATTCCAAATTGAATTATGAATCATGAATCAGGAAAGTTTAGAAGTTCAAAGTCAAAACCTTATTCATGATTCAAGATTCAAGATTCAGATACTATGGCTGCGTTGAAGAAGAAGAATTGCTATCCAAATTAGTACCATTATCAGAAAGGTCGTTGCTTTCTTCCTCTAAATGGCAAGAATTATCATACCAATACAAACCAATTGCCTCGCATTTTTCTTGGTTATCACATAAATCTAAATGACTAATACCGCAATCTGCTTGGGGTTCTGAATGACAAA
>CALGBJ010000005.1 GCA_937877385.1 uncultured bacterium | reverse complement strand
GATTATTGGAAGAAAAAGCGGATTTATCAAAAGACTCTACCTCTCCTTTGATATTTAATTCTCCGCCTTGCATATATCTTCCAGTATCATATCTACAATTTCCTTTCACAATTATCTTTCCGCCTTGCATACCAAGTCCAGTATAATCTGCACAATTTCCTTTAATGGTTATTTCTCCTCCTTGGATTCCAAATCCAGTCGAATCATTACAATTACCTTTAACAATTATCTCCCCGCCCTTCATTTTATTTCCAGTCCAACCTCCCACATCTCCTTTAATAATTAGATATAGTTTTTTCGGGTTTCGATAGCCTAAATATTTAAGAACAACAGGTAATTCTTTAACATTAAGATGGACTTCAATTGGTTTAATTTGGCCTTCTTTAAATTCTTTTCTCTTTTGAGAGAGGATATATCTTTCAATGTTCTTGTTTAAAAAAGCAGAAAGGAAAAGGCCTAAATCTGTATTAAGATACTTTCTTCCTTTAAATTTTTTCCAATCAAACTCTCTTAGGAATTTATTAGAAGTTCTTTCTAAAAGAAAAGGAGGAATTTCAGGTAGAGGAAGGGAAGAAAAAAGAGGGAAAACTGTTATACTATCTTTTAGTTCAAGTCCCGCCTCATTCTCTTCCCAAAGTTTTTTTAGTTCTTTGACTGATTTTTCGATTTCAAATTCCTCTATTTCATCCTTCCATCTCCCCTCAACTTCCTCAACCATCTTTTCGGCTTTATCTAATTTCTTTTCCATCTCTTCAATAGGTGGTTCCTCTCTTTTGATGGGTTGTTCA
Source organism: uncultured bacterium (assembly GCA_937877385.1). Classification (GTDB taxonomy): domain Bacteria; phylum Patescibacteriota; class Minisyncoccia; order UBA6257; family JAGGUH01; genus CALGBJ01. The sequence goes on along the minus strand of CALGBJ010000005.1, from coordinate 6,315 downwards.
AATGAGTTTTTGGACATAGTAGTTAAAAAATTCCAAATTCGAATTTCGGATTTCGAATTTCGAATTTTTAATATTGAAACTCATAAACTCGTTAATAAATAATAAAACAATGAATTTCAATGAATTTCAATGAACATCTATCAATATCTATGAATTTCTATAAGTTTCTATAAATATCTATAAATATCTATTGAATATCTATTGTAGCAGCCATTTCCATAAAGGGATAAATTTGATGGTTTTGTCTTTGAATTTTTCTTTACTTTCGTAGTCCCAAGTGATAACTAAAAGGTTATTACAATTAAGTTCTTGGCTAGCTTTGTAAAGTGATTTTAATTCTCTTTGTTTGGTTTGGTAATCTTCTAGGTTATAACAAACTTGGATAAGTTGGGTTATTTTTAGTTTCTTTTTAATAACAAAATCTACTTCTTGGTTTTGGGGGTTTTTCCAGTAAAATACTTTTAAAGTTGGCTGACTAAAAGATTTTCGCAAAAGTTCAATCGCTACAGTATTTTCATAAATTTTACCTAAATTTTGACTAAATTTAAAGCCAATTAAGTTAACTAAGCCATTATCTATACAATAAATTTTTCTAGGATATTGAAGTTGATCTTTAACCTTATATGAAAAAATTAACATTTCGAAAAAAAGGAAGGCATTTTTAGTTAAATAAAAATAATTTTCCAAGGTAGGCACAGAAATTTTTATTCCCCGAGAATTAAAATAATTAGCCATTTTTCTAAAACTTAAAAGATTGGAAACATTAGAACAAAGAAAATAGCTAAATTCTTCTATTATTTGTGCTTTTCTTGTCTCGGCGCGACCAAGAATATCTCTTGATAAGATATCAATAAAAAGTTGATTAAGAAGTGCTTCTTTTTTCTTCTTTGTTTTTTGAAGAACTACTTCTGGAAATCCACCAAATTTTAGATACTCTTCAAGAAGTTTTTTGATTTGGGCGATTCTTTTTTCGCTTAAAATTTTTATCTCAAAATTCTTAAATCTTAAAAATTCTTTGAAAGTTAAAGGAAAAACGGGAATAGTCAAATGTCGGCCGCTTAAAAGTTTTCCATATTCTTTACTTAATAAATTCGCGCTCGAGCCAGAAATAAAAATTTTTATTTTTCCTTTAAATTCGTCATAAATACTACGGATAAAACTCTCCCAATCTTTAATTCTTTGAATTTCGTCAAAAAATAAATAAATTTTTTTATATTTGTCTAACAACTTCTCTTGATAAATAAAATCTATTACTTGATTGAAATAGTTTGGTGTTAAAGGAAGAAGTTTTCGGTTTTCAAAGTTAATATAAAGAGTGGCTTTTTTGTTGGTTTTTTTTGTGATTTTTTTAATTATTCCGAACATTAAATAGGTTTTTCCCGATCTTCTCACTCCAACAATATCAATAATCAACTCAGTTTTTAATTCTGGCTTTATATCTCTTTCTATTACTTCAGGCAATTCTGAGTCCCAATAATTGTAGATTATTTCTTTTATCATATCGTTAAATATATTTTACGATTTTTAAAAATATTGTCAAATTTAATTCTGGCTTTTTACCTAGATCACCGGAATCTCGCCTTTCTCCCACATTTCTTTTCCTTCTTTAGTCCAATCTCCATTTTCCCAGATTTTGGTGTTTTTCCAGATAATAGTGCCTTTATTGTTGGGAGAAAAGGCAGATTTATCAAAAGACTTTACTTCTCCTTTGATATTTAATTCTCCGCCTTTCATTGCATGCCCGGTTACCTCTTCACAATTTCTTTCCACAATTATCCTTCCGCCTCGCATTTCAAATCCAACTCCCCTTCCGCAATTTCCTTCAACAATTATTTTCCCGCCTTGCATTTTCCATCCAGTCCTATTTCCGCAATTTCCTTTAATAATTAAATGCAGTTTTTTTGGGTTTTTATAGCCTAAATAACTAAGAATAACAGGTAGTTCTTTAACTTTAAGATGAACTTCAATTGGTTTAATTTGGCCTTCTTCAAAACCTCTACTTTTTTGAAACCAAATATAGTGTTCAATGTTTTTCTTCAAGAAAGCAGAAATAAAAAGACCTAAATCTGTATCAAGAAATCTCCTTCCTTCAAACTTCTTCCAATCAAATTCTTTTAGGAATTTATTAGAGGTTCTTCCTAGAAGAAAAGGAGAGGTTCTAAGCAGAGGAAGAGAATGTTGATAGAAAGAGAATATTCTAATGTAACTCATTTCTTTAAATCTTGCCTCATTTTCTTCCCAAAGTTTCTTTAATTTTTTGACTGATTTTCCAACCATCTCAAATTCCTTTATTTTTAATTCCTTCTCAACTTCCTCAACCATCTTTTCGGCTTTATCTAATTTTTTCTCTTGTCTTTTAAAAAATTGTTCAAAAGATTCTTTAGGCATAGTAGTTAAATTTAAGCGCAAAGCGTAAAGCGTAAAACTAAAGCGTAAAGCTAATTCCAAGAAATTCCAAATTCCAAGTACAATTTTTTTATTTTGCTTCTTCTAGTTTAGAAACTGCTTCTTCTAATTTTTTCTCTAATTTTTCAATTATTTTTCGGAAATCCTCTTCGGTTTCTGGTCTTTTTCCAGAAAGCCATTTCTCGCATTCAGAAATAACTTCTTTTACTAAACTTTCTGCTTCCTCTAAAATTTTTCTATTTTTTTCTATCTTCCCCTTGTCCCATCCTATCCTTTCTAAATCAGAAAAAAGTTCCATTAATTTTTCAATCCTTTTTTTTATACTGGCCGCTCTTTTTTCTAACGAAATTAAAATTTTTTCTTTTTCTTCAGGGCTTTTTTCTTCTATTTCTGGATATTCTTTTCTTTCAGGAATTTTTCCAAAACCTGCTTCAATAACCTCTTTGGGTGGATAAAATTCAATTGACTCGGCTTCTCTTTTTGGATCTTCTACTTCAAAATTAATCATCGCATCTATTGAACTGTAAGGAGAATGTTTCCAATTTTCAAAAAATCCACCGGGATAACTTTCAAAAATTTGAAACACATAAGCCCTATCTTTTGGATTGGTAATTTCTTTAATAAAATCCTGCCAAAGATAATGGTCTAATTCATATTTAAACTTTTCTGCCTTCCACATTTCTATAATCCTTTTCAGATTTCTGATTGAAGGAACACCACTAGTTAATCTATAAAGATATTTCCCTCCACCACTTTCTTGATAGCCATATAATTCTTGGCTAACTAATTTTTGAGAAAAAACATCCTGAATCACTTTTGAGTCAACTGCTAGTTTCCAAAGTTTTTCAATTGTATCTTGAGGAGCTTGGATATTGCCTTTTTTGTCCATTACCATTGCCAAAAGCAAATGAAAAAGTTCGTTTTTCTCTGAGGCGTTTTCTTTTAAAGAAAGAGAATCTTCTTCTTTATTTTTAGGATAATATTGAGGGAGATATTCGTATTCAACTGGATGAACTCGGCTCAAAAAAGCAATGTCCATTTTTTCTCTTAACTCTTCATATCTTTCTCCTAAATTTCCGGTTAAAATTATAGAAAATCCTTCTTTGATAGTAATTGGTTCCACCCCATCCTGTTGAACATAAATTTTTTCGCCAACTTTTCTGGTTAAAATATCGTTTAAACTAATTAAAACTGAATGAGGGATAGCATTGGCTTCATCAATAATTAAAACTTTTCCTTCTTTTGCCGCTTCATAAACTGGACCTAAAACAAAATCAGTAATGGTACCTTGAGATTCTTGATTAGAGACAAAATTTTCAATTAATTGAGTATAATATTTTTTCTCTTCTTCGCTTAATTCGGGATGATTACCGAAAAATTTATCTTTTTCTTCCTCAACTTTTTGATGAAATTCTTCAAAACTTTTTGAATTTTTTCTCACTAAAGCCAGGTGTCCATATAATTCTTCTAAAGTTATATCCTTGGCACCTCGAAAAACAACCGGCTCTTTAATCTTTTCTATTTCTCCTTGCCAATTTTCCAATGCCTTTTGATAATCTTTTTCACTTTCAAATTTCTCTCTTTCTGGTTTTGGATGAGATTTGATAAATTCCTTTATTTTCTCTTTGGAAAGATACTCGCGGGCAATATGACGGGCTAATTCAGTTTTTCCACTTCCGTAATGCCCATAAAGAAAAACTGGAATTTGGGTTTTTAGGTGAGTGATTATTTCTTCTATTTTTTCTTTCACATAAGGGGTCTCAACAATTTTATTTTCTTCTAATTTTTCTTGATAATTTTTAAGTTCTTTAAGATGCAAACCAATAAATGCTTCTGGGCTTGATTGGAGAAGTTCTTGATATTCTTTCTTTAATTCCTTGATTTTTTCTTTTTCTTGAGAAAGGATTTTATAATCACTTGGCGTAAGATATTCTTTTTCTTTTTTCTTCTCTCTTCTGGCTAATAAATTAAGAGTTAAATGCTTTTTTGCCTGGAATTCGTTTAATTTAGAAAGATAAGGATTTTCTTTTTCAAATTTTTCCATTTCTTTTTTTAACCCTTCTATTTTCTCAAAATCTTTTTCTGCTTCAGCTTTCTCTAAAGGAATTTCATATTTTTCTCTCAATTCTTTTAAAGCCATATTTATTTCTTCTCGATTTTTATCCCAATACCCTCTTTCCTCTTGATTAATTTCTTCCAATCGTTTTTCAATTTTTTCTTTGTTGAGTTTCTCGTATTTTATTTCTAAAGCCCTAATTTTTTGCTCACTTAATTCTTTTTTGACATTAATTTGGTTTGCTTTTTTAAATGCCTCTAAGAGATTTTTAAATCTAAAATCTTCTAAAATTTTAACTGGCTGAGTAGAAATTTCTGAAATTTCTTTTTGGAGTTGGGCTTCTTCTTCCAAATTTTTAATTAAAACTTCTTTTTCGGCTTCATCTAAAAGTTCCTCTTTTTGAATCATTTCAGCTATTTTATCTAAACCTAATTTTTCTCTTAAAGAAAAAGGGATGCCTGTCTCCCTAAAAATTTTAGAAGAAATTAAAGATTTTTCTCTTCTTAATTTAACTTTTTTATCTACTTTTTGCTCAATTGGCTCAAATTTCTCTTTCATAGTTTTAAATTTTTAGTTTCTTAAATTTTATAAAGATAAAAATTAAGAAACTAAAGAAATAAATTACTCAAAAAGCGACCTTTATTTTGATTTTAAACTCTTTTAAAAAGAAATCAAGAAAAAATTATTTTACCATTCCATCGGAATCTCGCCTCTCTCTTGCATTTTCATTCCTTCTTTAGTCCAATTTCCATTCCTCCAAATTTCGGTGCCTTTCCAAATAATGGTGCCTTTGTTGTTGGGAGAAAAAGCAGATTTATGAAAAGATTTTACTTCTCCTTTGATATTTAATTCTCCTCCTTCCATATCTTCTCCAGTCCCTCTTTCACAATTTCTCTCAACAATTATTTTTCCGCCCTTCATCCACTGACCAGTGAAATGTCCACAATTTCCTTTCACAATTATTTCTCCGTCGCTCATAACCCCGCCAGTGCAATCTTTACAATTCCCTTTAATAATTATCTTTCCGCCTTGCATTTCATCTCCTGTCCGTATTCCATAATTTCCTTCAACGATCAAATGTAACTTTTTGGGATTTTGATAGCCTAAATAACTAAGACGAACTGGCAATTCTTTAACTTTAAGATGGACTTCAATTGGTTTAATATTTTCTTCTTTGATGTCTTTTTCTTTTTGAGATGAGATATAGTTTTCAATATTTTTCTTCAAGAAAGCAGAAAGGAAAAGGCCTAAATAGGTCTCAAAATCTTCCTTTCCTTCAAACTCTTTCCAATTAAATTCTTTTAGAAACTTATTAGAGATTCTTTCCAAAAGAAAAAAAGGGGCTTCAGGTAGAGGAAGAGAAGAGAAGAAGAAAAAGGAAGCTCTGGAGTTATACCGTTGTTTTCTCATTTCTTCCTCATTCTCTTCCCAAAGTTTTTTTAGTTCTTTGACTGATTTCTCAATAAATTCTTCTATTTTCAAGTCCTCCTTAACCCTCTCAATCATCTTTTCGGCTTTATCTAATTTCTTTTCCATCTCTTCAATAGGTGGTTCCTCTCTTTTAATAGGTTGTTCAAATGGGTTTTTAGGCATAGTAGTTAAAAAAATTCCAAATTACAAATCACAAATTACAAACAAATTACAAATTATAAATTCAAAATTCAAAACCAGTTTAGCGCAAAGCGCAAAGCGCAAAACTCAAAGCCACAGCGTAAAGCTAATAAAAATTCAAAATGCAAATCTCAAAATTCAAAATGATAATTCAAAATGCAAAATTGAACTGAGCCCCAAAATTTGGAAAAGTTTAGCCATTTTTAGAATTTGCTCTTTGATATCTTGAAAAATAGGTGTGG
>CALGBJ010000004.1 GCA_937877385.1 uncultured bacterium | reverse complement strand
TTTTGGAGCGTAAAAATAAAAAAATACCAACCAACTGGTACTGCAAATTATTGCCAAAAATAAAGGCAAAAAATAAAATTCTAAAACCCCCATATATTATCTTTCTAGTTTGAGTTTTCTTTCTTGAAGGAGCTTGTTTAAGCGAGCAAGAAGCTGGGCAACAAGTTTTTGAAGATATTTAATTTGTTCTTTAATTAATTCAATTAATGCCTGGCGGTCTTTATCCACAGTTTCTTTCTTTCCAAATACCTCACTTAATTTCTTTCTAGTTTTTGGTCCAACCAAACCCCAGCCGGTCGTTTGAGGACTACCAAAACATACGATATTATATTTGCATTGAAATCTCTGAACTGCTTTTGTAGTCAAAGAGCCATAATAGCCCGTAATAAAACCTTCAGGGTAGATTTCTTTATCAGTAGCCAAAAGTTCTTGAAGTTTTTTCACTTGTTGGCTTCTTTGGCCCGGATAAAGATTTTGAGTAAAAATCACTGTAATTACCACTTTCTTTTTTTCTGATGGTTTTGGTTTTGTTTCACTTTCTTTTTTAAGATAAATTTTTACTTGGGTGGTTTGATCTTTTTTTATCTCGATGTTTTCTTTAGTACAAGAAACGTATCCCTCTTTTTCTCCTTTAATAGAATAAATACCTGAAGGAATGTTTTCAAAAACGCATTTTCCTTCCTTATCAGTAATGCATCGGTAATTAAGAGGTAACAATGTTAAAGTGGCTTTTTCCAAAGAATTTCCTTCAAAAGAATCTTGACTAACGATTATTTCTATTTTTCCCAAGCTTTCTTGTTGAGTTATAGAAAGGGTCTGAAAATTAAACTCCTCAGAGGTTTCTTGATTTCCAAGAGAATCTTTAGAGATTGCTACAAAGTAATACCTAGTGACTGGCAAAAGATTCTGAAGTAAAATTTGGTGTTCCAAAACTAAACTAGAAGAAGAAGTAGAAAAATTATATTCTTCACTTGAAGTTCCATAACTAACTTTTGAAGTCGCTCTTTCATTTGTTTTCCAATAAATTAAAGCAGTTGAAGTGGTAATTTCTTTTATTTGAACTTCACTGATTGTTGGCGGAGTTCGATCGATTGAGGCACCGCCTCCGCCGCCACCGCCTCCTCCTCCGCCTTCGGAGGAAGCAGTGCAAGAGCCAGAACAGCAATGCCCAGAACTACAATATCCATTTAAAGAAGAACAATCATTATAATTGCTAC
>CALGBJ010000003.1 GCA_937877385.1 uncultured bacterium | reverse complement strand
TTTTTAGCAAATCCTGCTGAGATTTTTAAAAAAACCAGGGACACCAAAAGAGTCTCTGATTTAAAAGAAATGAGCAAGACAATCAGTTATCTTATTGAACAATCAGGCGGAACTCTTGATATGGATGGTCCTTTTCAATCTAATACTTGTCAAGGTGAAGCAAGTCAGACTATTTATCTTTCTTTAGTTGATTCAACTTCTACTTGTCAAACTTTGATAGATAACGGCGATCTGCCTGACCCGCCATCTGGCTGGCAATATCATTGTGTCACTTCCCAAAGTGACCTTGCTAAAGTAGATGGAAGTGGCTGGCTGCCAATAAATTTCTTACAAGCAACCTATCTTACTCCCAAAATAGGCGTTGACCCTTTAAATCAAACCAACGGCACCGGCCAAGGATTGTTTTTCAGTTATGTCTGTGACAACGATTCAAAAACTTTTGAAATTAATTGCGTATTAGAATCAAACAAATATTCCTCTTTAATGTCTAATGATGGCGGTGATAAAGATACTAAATATGAGATAGGTAATAATCTAAGGTTAATACCGTTCTCCTTTTAAGAACAAAGTTTAGTTATTCTTTCCAAATCTCCTTCTAAAACATCCTCTAAATTATACCAACTTTTGTGGTAACGATGATCGGTCACTCTATTTTGAGGAAAATTATAAGTCCTTATTTTCTCTGCCCTCATCGCTCTTTTTATTTGTTCTTTTCTTGTCTGAGAAACTTTTGCTTCAAATTCTTCTCTTTCTCTTTCTGCTAATTTAGCGCTAAGAATCTTCAAGGCCTTCTCTCTATTTTTTTGCTGAGAACGCTCACTCTGACAAGTAACCACTATCTGGCTTGGCAAGTGAATAATTCTCACAGCTGTCTCTACCTTATTAACATTCTGCCCGCCAGGACCAGAGGAACGGAAAAATTCAATTTTTAACTCATTTGGATTAATTTGCTTCGGCTTTTCTTGAAAAAGAGGCAAAGTAGCCACTGTAGCCGTTGAAGTATGTAAACGGCCTGACTTTTCTGTCTTAGGAATTCTCTGAACGCGATGAACACCACTCTCGCATTTCAATTTTTTATAAGCGTCCTGACCCTCTATTTCAAAAACAACCTCTCTTAACCCTCCCAAATCAGTCCTTTTCTCATCAATGACCTTTAACTGCCAATTATTTTTCTGGCTATACTTTTGATACATCCTAAAAAGATCACTAACAAAAAGAGCCGCCTCTTCTCCACCAGCGCCGGCTCTAATTTCCATTAAGATATAATTATTAATTTTCTCCTCCATTGTTTTTTATTGCTTTTTTTCTTCTTCTTTCAAATTTTTCCACTCTACCAGCTGTGTCAATAATTTTTTCCTGGCCAGTATAAAAAGGATGACAAAAACTACAGACATCTACATTAATCTCTGGTTTAGTTGCCCCTAAAAAGAAAACTTTACCACAATGGCATTTAACTTTTGCCCGAGGATAATATTTTGGATGAATTTCTTTCTTCATATCGCCTATTTTAGCCAACTATCTTAAATTGTCAAATTTGCCTAAAATAATCTTTTCTGCTAAAATAAAAAAAATCGGAGTGTGGCCTAGCGGCTTAAGGCGCCTGTCTAAATTTCGGGGCATGGCGCAATTGGTTAGCGCGCCGGCTTTGGGAGCCGGAGGTTCCGAGTTCAAGTCTCGGTGCCCCGACCATACGAAACTTTCAGGGTCTTTTGAAGCGAAGAAAAACCTACTCCGCGCCTGTAATTAGCTTTGCTGTATTACTAGAGTCAGAACATCCCGACATTGTGTCGGGATCGCTCAAAGAAAGTTCGAGCGACGTTCAGTAATTGCAACTTGAGTTGCTCATTAGTTGATTAGTTGATTAGGGTCGCGGGTTCATCCAGAACCAGAACAGAGTTCGGTTCTGGATGTCCAGTATCGAATTTATTCTGGTACTGGACAAATCCCGCCACTCCGACTAAAGATTAGATAATTTTTCCTCTGAGCCAATTTTTTTGGAGTTCTTCTTCTATTTTTCTTTGAGGAAAAATTTTTTCAAAAATTCTATTCCAGAGAGCTTCATGAAAATGATAGGAATAGAATTCCTTTCTTTTATTAGCCAAAGAAAGAGAAATATCTAAAAAATTAAAACTAACCAATTCTTCCTTTTTGTCTCTAAAAAAGAAATCTCCAAGCCAATTTGTTCCTTGCCAAAATTTTAAGTCCTCGTCTTTCAAGCCAATTTTTTTACCTAATTTAACTAAATCAGTTGTGGCCCGATACCAATGACAACTTTCTGAATTAAGATGAGGCAAAGCAAGCCGCCAGTCATTTTTATTAATTTTGGCTAAATATTGGCTAAAAATTAACCAATTATTTGCCCTCGTTTTATTTTTCTCTTCTGGTTTAATACCTTCCAAAGATTTAATAAGATTCCTCTGCCAATCCCTCTTTTTTCTAAAAGAACGAAAAAGTTGGTCAAAAAATTCTATTTCTCTTAAATAATGGAAAATCAAAGCAAAGTCGCAGAAAAATTTTTCTTGACTGCTCTCTTTTAGAGGAATAATAAAAATCAAGCCAAATTCTTTTAAATGGCTAATATTGTGAAATTTTTTCTTAATAAATTTCTTTGCTAAAGGAGACCACTTTTCGGAAAGTCCAATAATTTTAATCTGTCTCTTCTCAAAATCGCTTGCTTTCAAAGAAAGATAATAAGGCAAAAACTTTTTATTTAACCAATCAATTCCTTCAACAAATCTTAAAGAAGCTAAAATTTCCCAAATGTCAATCTTTTCAAAAAGTTCTTCTACTCTCCTAAAAGAAAAATGAGCCATTATTTTTTTTGGCTTTTCCAAAAAAAGAATCTCTTTAATTTTTTCAATTTTTAGAAATTCGCCTTGAGGGTAATTTCTTTCCTTTAAAATAAAATCTGCCAAAGATAAGTTTTCCTCCTTTCTTTGTTTTTTTAAAAGAGAAAGGAAGGAATTAATAATCTTTTGGTGTCTTCTTCTAAGGAAAAAACAAACCTCTTGCCAATTTCTTTTTTTTAAAGAAGCATCGTTTAGAAGAGAATTTATCTTATGATTATTCTCTCTAATGATTATTTTGGCTAAATTCTTCTTTTCGCCAAAAAGACGAACTAAAATTCTTTCTTCAGTCGCCAAAAGTTTGCTCAATTTTCTTATTTCTTCCATAATCTAAAATTTATTTTAACTGTAATTGCTAATTAGTTTGGTAACGATCTGATTGTTATCAATTCCCTCCCCCTCCTTAATCCTCCCCCTCCGACTTAAGTCGGAGGGGGAGGAAATAAGTAGTTTCTCCCTTCTTCCCTTTGGGAAGGAAGAAGTAGGAGGGAAGATAGGAAGAATTTCGTTACCAAATTGGTTAGGCGGTATATTTTAACAACTAAAGGATTTTAATAATAACCCTTACAAAAGTCAAACAATGTCACTTCTTCAAAATTTCAATTGGATCAAAATAACCATATTCTCTTGGATCTTTGGGTGTATAACCATAACAGAAAATTCTCTGGTTAAATTTATTTAAACAAACTTGGCCACCTCTTGGATTTTCCAGGACCGGTTTTTCTTTTATCTCGAAATGCAAATGAATATCTAAAGGGTTTTTACTCTGGCAACCATCATCGCCAACCCGCCAATAATACTGACAACCATAACCACTATCACCCATTAAACCAATAATCTCTCCTTTTTCAACTAAATCGCCAACCTTCAAATCTTCTCTAATTGAACTAAGATGAGCATAAAGAGAATAAAATTTCTTTTGCTGAAAATTATGTTCCAAAATAATTGTCCTTCCCATTCCGTGATCATTACCTAATTCTTGAATTTTGACTACTTTAGCCGGGCCAATAGCCACAACTGGCACCTCTTCTGAACAAGCAAAATCAAGGCCAGTATGCTGGTAATACTTGTCTTCAGTATCCCAAACGTCAGTAGGTCCATAATAACCTCTGATATTAAAAGGACTATTAAAATCTTTTTTTAGCCAAAAGTTGCTGGTTTTAATTGGCAAAACAAAATTTTTACCTAAAGAAATTAAATTTTTATCTTCATAAATAATAACTGGCATCCCTATCCTGGCAAAATCATAAAAATATTTGGCTTGACTATCCTTCAATCTCAAACAACCGCCGCTAAAAGAAGAAGAAACTTTCTGATAATTAGAATAGTAAGGAATACCATGAATGAAAAAGTCCTGATAAAACTGAATACTCCAAGGCATATAAACATCAACTTTAGAAGAATGAACTATATTCTTCTTAGCCATAACCTCAAAATAACCGAGTGGCGTCTGGAACCATTTACCTCTTTCACCACGAGAAACAAGAAATAAAGTTTTGATTTTTTTCCTGTTTTGATAAAGATTAACTTCCATCTTGGTTAAATTAATCGTCGCTCCTCTTCCTGAAACAGGTAAAAGAGAAGAAACTATCATTTCTTCGTCAGTCCTTTCTGGAAAAAACTCTTTCTTCTTGGCTTTTTTAAAAAAATTTAAAGAGATTTCCTCAAATCTCTTTGGCTTAGGATAATAAACTTCAAAAGTGTCTTTTTCGTTAGCAAAAAGATAATCCTTTGGCAAATTTATCTGCCAGAGAAGAGAATTGTCCGAAGAGCTTTGCTTTTGATATAAAAGAGAAATTTTGTTTCTCTCAGCTAAAGATAGTTTGAAAGGTAATTGGTATTCAATAGTCAACTGGCAAGAACTCCCTCTGCCTACTTCTAACCAAGTAGCCAGAACAGTTTTGCCCGACTCCTGAAAAAATTCTATCCTTTGACTTTTATCTTTAAGAAGGTCTTTCTCTATTTCGTTCAATTCATTGTCTATTAGAAATTCTGGTTGAGAAAAATCAGTTAAAGGCCTAATTATTCTTTTTCTCCCTCCTTGAAAAGAAATCAATTGACTGCCAAGAGGTAAATAAATTCTTAAATAAATTCTATTTATTGAAAAATTTCTGCCTTTAGTTAAAAAGCTTCTTTTAATTTTTAATTTGTTAATAATTGAACCATCTTCTTTAATAGTAGAAAGAAGTTCGCTTTCTTCTTCAACAAAAGAGTCTCCGCCACCTTCAACATTAGTAGAAACAATAGCTAAATAATCTTGATTTTCTTTATTTCTCAGAACTTCCCCTGAAAAATTTCTTTCCTTAAGCCAATTTTCTAAATTTTTTTCCTGAAAATAAATTTGGATATCCTTATTTAAAAGAAGAAATTTAATTTTCTCTAAAAATTCTTTTTTCTTTTCTCTTTCTGAAAAAGCAATCTTTTTAAACAAAGAAAAGAAAAAATTTTTAAAGAAAGTATCTGATTGATTTTCAGAAAAGGACTCTTCGATTTTTTCAAAAAAATCGCTTGACCGAAATTCTCCATAAGTTCCCTCATTTAAAGGTCCGAGAATATCTAAAATCTCTAAAAAACTCATTTTATTTAAAGCAATCAAGCTATCTACTTTCTTATTTTCAGATTCTTCAAAAAAAGAAATTATTTTTCCGGCCGAAAGAGGAAAATCAAAAAAATAATTCATATCTCTAAGTTGCCATTTCTCTTCAGAGAGCCAAAAAGGATGAGGAGGAATAATTTTTTTATTTAAAGAAATGTCTTCGGCTTGATAACTTTTAATTTCTTTTAGGGAATAATCTTTTAAAGAGAGAAAAACAAGATATTTTATTAAGCCACCATTAGCCCGAGAAGTATCTTCATCTTGAATTAAAAGGAGATAATTTTTTTCGCCATCACCAGCCAAAATTTTTTCTATTTTTGCCAAAAGCGATTTTTTCTCAGCTAAAATACTTTGCCAAAGAAGATAATTTTTTTGAAAGTCTTTTAAGATTTTCTGCCAATCAGAAGGCAAAGAAAGCAAATCAACTTCTTTTAAAGTTTCTTTTATTTCTTTCAAAGACAATGAAAGATTGTCAATTTTCTTTTCAATTTCTCTTAAATCTTTCTCTGCCCCTCTTTGATAATTTTCTTCACCAAGAAAAGAAAGAACTAACTCCTTATTAGTTAAATTGTCTAGATCGTTAAGGATAATTTTAATTTCTCCCATTACCTCGTCAATTTCTTTGAGCAAAGAAAAAAGATTATTAGCAGTTAAAGAAGCCAAAAAAATCTTTTTGCTTGCCAAAACTTCTTGAGAAAATTTCTGCCAAATTAAATATGATTTATCAAAATTTATTTTAGCCGCCAAAATATCAAAATCATCAAGATCTTTTTTGGCTTCTTTTAAATAAAAGAGATAATTCTCTAGATTAAAATTCTCTAATTTGAAAAAATGATGATAGCCAATTTTAATTATTCTTTTATCAATAAATAAAAAAATTCCTAAAAGAAAAATAAAAAGAATTAAAAAAAGAATTAAAAATTTGACTTTTCTTTTAGAAGAAGATGATTTTTGAGAAGTAAATTGATTGCTCTTGACGGCCTCTTTAGAAAAGAACTCTCTTGAAAAACTTCTTTTTTTCTCTTGAGAAAAATTATTATCTGAAGTCAAAAATGAATATTTTAAATCTAAAGGACTTTCAACCCTCTCAATTTTCTCCCCATCAAGAGAATCTTTTTTTGCCGGCAAAATATCAAAAATTTGCCGAAAAAAACCTTTTCTAAAAAAAGCCATATTATTCCCGATAGAAATGATCTTCCACAGTTAAAGTAATATCCCCTTTTATCCGGTGACTCTGCCAAGTAACAATGCTTTGAACAACCATTTCATCATTGTTCTCATAAAAAATACGAATTTTTCTTTTAAATTTTGTTGGTTGACCAGAATCATAACTATAAAGAGAACCATCAAATTTTAAAGGCTGGAAAGGTCTCTCATTAAAATCGTAAAGCCTACCATCATTATAATCTATCTGATAACCATCATCATTAGCTGAAAGCCCGCTATTCCAAATTTTGCCAGCCAAAATGTTATTGCTAATTAAATTGCGAACTAACTCAATTCCTTCCTGAGCAAGATGAGAAGCAATCAATCGGTCAGAAATAACAGTATTCAAAGAACTAGTTTTGGTCAATAAAGAAACCGAAGCCAAAAGACCCATTATCAAAACTGAAAGAGCCACCAAAACTTCTAAAAGAGTAAACCCAGCACCATTTTTATTCCAAAAATGGTGCTGGGTAAACAATTTGTTTTTTTGAAAAACTTTCTTCATTTTATTCAAAGTTTAACTGGCCAAGTTTGTTGATTTTAATTTTTTTTTGATAATTACCAGTAGAAATAATAATCGTCCCTTGATTGACTTCTTTAGGATAGAAATAAACAGTTGGATCGGGCGGCCAAAAGAGAATATCATTAAAATTGATGGAAGTTATCTCTATTCCTTGATCCAAAAGAATGACTTCTTTAGTTTCACTATCATCTGTCCATTTTTTATCGGAATTATCACAATTACTGGCTTTATCAAAAAAAAGATAATATTCAGAAGTCGGTGGGTCAGGAAAATGAAGACCCCAAGCACAGATGTTAACTGTCCCTGATTCCTCCTTCAATAAAGCCAAAGAAAGACTCTTTGCTTGGGTTAATTTAGCACTCAAGCGAATAACATCTCTATTAAGAAGAATGATTTTGCTTGACTGTTTTGAGTAACTAATTGTTACTGAAAGTAAAACTAAAGCAATAAAAACAACGGCAATAATCTCAACAATTGAAGTAGCCGATAGTTTTTCTTTTTTTAAAAATTTCTTCATTGGTTCATTATTTCTTCTTCTTTAACCTTTTTTCTTTCTTCTATTTCTTGAGAAAATTTATCTATTATTTTCTGCAATCTCTCTTTAAAAGCAAAATTCTCATCTTCACTGATTTTTCCTTCTCTAGCCAACTCCTCTGCTTTCTTTTTTATTTCTTTTCTCAAATTCCTTAAAGTAACTTTGGCTTCCTCTTCCATCCTTTCCAAGATCTTTCTCAACTCTTCCCTTCTCTCTTTGCTTAAAGGAGGAAAAACTAAACGAATTAAATTCTCTTCTTTCTGAGGATTAAGATTTAAAGACGATTTCTTAATGGCTTCTTCGATTGCTGGAAGAATATTTCTATCCCAAACCTGAATAATTAACTGATTGGGCATTTTGATATTTATTGAAGACAATTCTCTTAAAGGAATCTTTTGACCATAGCACTCCACCAAAAGAAATTCAACTAATCTTGGCTCAGGTCTATTTGTTCTTAAACCAATTATCTTTTCTTGGAAATCTCTAACGACTTTTTCTCCTTCCTGATCGACTTCTTTTTTTATTTCTTCAAGTAAAGGATTCATTTTTATTTTATTATTTGGTGCGCGTTGAGGGAGTTGAACCCCCGACCTACTCGGTGTAAACGAGTCGCTCTACCGCTGAGCTAAACGCGCTTAGTAGGATTTGAAATATAATCCTTTTGATATGACTCAAGATGTTTTTCTCGAATCAACTTGCCTATAGTTCTCTTGATATTCCCAAGGAAATATTTTTTCTTGAATAACTAATTCAAGGATATTTTTTCTTTTATATTTTTTTAAACGATACTCTGCTTGCCTTGCCTCCTTAAGCGTACTACAAGGAAGGAATACTTTTAATTTTAATGGCGTTATAAAGCGAGTTGCTTTTACCTCACCGGCATTATGCTCTTTTAATCTTCTGTCAATTTTATTAGTACTCCCAATGTAATATCTACCATTTTTCAGACTTTGCAATATGTATACTCCAGGTTGCTGTTTCATATTTCAGTGTAAGCCAGCGACCTCTCCGATATACATCGGAGCGCTCTACCGCTGAGCTAAACGCGCCTGCTTAATTTACCTATCAAATTATAATTACTTTGACTAAATTTGACAAATAAATAAAATCATATAAAGCCCCTATAGTTCAATGGAAAGAACAAGGGCGTCCTAAGCCTTAGATCCAGGTTCGAGTCCTGGTAGGGGCACAAGACAGTAATTGGCGATTGGCAATTAGCAATT
>CALGBJ010000002.1 GCA_937877385.1 uncultured bacterium | reverse complement strand
TTTGGGATTTGGGATTTCGTTTAGGATTTCGCCACAGCCCTAAATTCTTTAGGGCTGGGTTATCAGATTTCGGATTTAGAATTTATAGCATTCAACCCGTTAACCCGTTAACTCGTTAATAAATAATAAAACAACAAATATCTATTTATTCCCTCTTCCGCCAATCAAGAAGATAAAAATCAATTGTTTCTCGACCTCGATAAGAATTCTTCCTTAAATTAAAAACAATATCTAATTTATCATCTTCTTTAATATTCAGCCAATCCTTGCCCTGGCCAAAACCAATAACTTCAAAAAAACTATTCTGCCATTGAACTCTTAATTTAAGATGGGTGTCATTATTGCCAACCAAAGACACTTTTTTAACAATGACTCCTTCAGCCAGAAAAACCGGCTCTTGATTTTCGATGCCAAACGGTTCAAGAAGTTCGTAATAATGAATAAATTGGGAATTAATATCTTCTGGTTTAAGATTGGCTTCGATTTCTATTTTCGGAATTAAATCTTCTGGTTTAAGTAATTTTTCAGCATATTTATTTATTTCTTCTAAAAAATACTTTAAATAAGCAGGTTTAAGAGAAAAACCAGCCGCTTTAGCATGACCGCCAAAATTAATAAAAATATCTTTGTTCTTTTGAGAAATCTTTTCCATTACTTCAACCAAATTAAACTTATCTATACTCCGAGCACTTCCTCTTACTTCTAACAAATTTTCCTGCCAGAGAAAAACAGGCCTAAAAAATTCTTCTCGCAAACGAGTAGAAAGAGTTCTAACAACTCCTTTCTTCCAACCTGACGAACCAAAAGTTAAAACTTTCGGCAAAGGTTCTTTTATTTGAGAAACAACTGTCTGGTAGGCCTTATTAAAAGTTTCCCGCCAATCATGATATCCTCTTTCTAATTTTTCAACAATCCACTCGGCTTCGCTTTCAGATTCAGTAACCAGTAATTGATAAGCAGCATTAACATCATCAATTCTCGGAGCAATATTTAATCTCGGCGCCAAACTAAAAGCAATGTCACGACTGGTTATTTTCCCTTCCAAATTGGCTGATTTCTTTAATTTTTCAAGACCTACTCTTCTTGTTTTCTCCAGAGTAATCAAACCAAATCTTGTCATTATCCTGTTCTCATCTTTTAAAGGAACAAAATCAGCAACATTTGCCAAAGCCAGTAAGTCAGCTGACCACTTAGCAAAACTTTCTTTAAAGGGCCAATCTAATTGAGAAGCCACACCTTCAATCAACTTAAAAGCCACACCAGTACCACTAAGAAACTTAAAAGGATATTTATCCCCCTCAAGCAAAGGATCAACAATAGAAAAAGCCGGCGGCAAATTTTCTTGAGGAAGATGGTGGTCGGTGACAATAACTTTCAAAGATAAATTTTTAGCCGCTTTAATAACTTCATTGGAAGTAATTCCACAATCAACTGTAATAATCAAATTAGTTTTCCTTTCTTTAAATTTTTTGACTGCTGGCAAAGAAAGACCATAACTATCTTTATAGTTTGGCAAAGCCACTTCAAAATTATTGAAGTTCAAGCGATTAAAAAAATCATGAAACAAACTAGTAGCGCTAACGCCATCAACATCAAAATCGCCGAAAATACCAATTCTCTCATTATTTTTAATTGCTTTGGCAATTTCTTGACTGGCTTCTTTTACCCCTTTAAGCAAAAAAGGATCATATTGGTCTTCCCACTTAGGAAAAAGAAATTTTTTGATTGAACTCTCATCCCTTAAATTTCTTAACCAAAAAATTTGAAGAATAGGCAAAGGATAATCTTTGAATTCTCTTAAAAAATCTTCAGGAACTTCTTCAAATTTTTTTAACCAAATTTTTTTCATCTTCTTAAATTCTCAAAATTGCCTTCTAAAAACTTTCAAAAATTTCCTTTTCTCTTGAGAGAAAGTAGTTTTTTTAATAAAATAACCGCGTTCAAAAAGAGAAAGTTAAATAATAATTCTTTTAAAAAGAAAAGCAAGGAAAAATCTCTTAAGTGAAAAATTGCTAAACCTACTAAAAGAAATAGCCAAAAAGAATAAATCTTTTCAGACAGAAAAAACCTTCTCAAAAAAATCAAGGAGAGAGAGAAAAGAAAGAAAAGGAAAATTGATTCAAGAATTGATAAAGTTAGCCAGCCCTGAAAAAAACCGGCTGCCAAACAAAGCAAAATAAAAGAAAAACTACTAAATTGATTATTGATAAGAATTAAAAAGAGCAAAAGAAAATTTATTCTCGGTAAAGAATTCCATTTTGGCGAAAAAGAAAACAAAGGCAAAGTTTCAAGCAAAGAAAGCCAGACAAGAAGAGTTAAAGAAAGAAAAAACTTTCCTTTTTCTTTAAAAATAGAGAAATAAAATTTCTCCCTCATTTATTTGTTTCTTGAGAAACTTTTTTAAAAAAATCTGTTAATTTTATTTGGCCTAAATCACCCTTACCTCTTTCTCTAAGAGAAACTTTTTTCTTTTTCTCCTCTTTTTCGCCAATTATCAAAAGATAGGGAATTTTTTGAATTTCTCCTTCTCTAATTCTTTTAGAAAGAGTTTCTTCAGCTCTAATTAAACAACTTCTTACTCCCTTTTCTTGAAGAAGTAAATTAATTTCCTTAGCGTATTTCTCTTGTTTTAAAGAAACTGGCAAAAGCCAAACCTGCTCAGGTGATAACCAAAAAGGCAAAGCACCAGCATAATGCTCAAGCAAAACACCAATAAATCTCTCTAAAGAACCAAGTAAAGCCCGGTGAATCATATAAGGTACTTCCCTCTCTCCTTTTTTATTAATAAAATAAATGCCAAATCTTGCCGGCAAATTAAAATCAATTTGAATAGTCGTACATTGCCATTCTCTATTTAAAGAATCCTTGATTTTGATATCTATTTTTGGCCCATAAAAAACTCCACCGCCAGGATCAATCTGGTAATTTATTTTTAATTTCTTTAAGACATCTTTTAAAATTTTGGTGGCTTTTTGCCATCCTTGAAGAGTGCCAGCAAATTTTTCTGGCCTGGTAGAAAGATAAACTTCAAAATTTTTAAAGCCAAATTTCTTTAAAATTTTCAAGCCGTGCTTAAGAAGTTTTTCTACTTCAGTAGATAATTGGTCTTGTCGGCACCAAATATGAGCATCATCTTGAGTAAAACCTCTGACTCTAGTTAAACCATGAAGAGTCCCTGATCTCTCATAACGATAAACTGTGCCAAATTCAGCGTATTTTATTGGCAAATCACGATAACTTCTGATTTTTGACTGGTAAATTTTGACATGAAAAGGACAATTCAT
>CALGBJ010000001.1 GCA_937877385.1 uncultured bacterium | reverse complement strand
TTTTGGCTTGCTTGCCTTTAAAAGGGTTAACAATATAAAGATGGGCTGTGGCTGTGGAAGCATGCTTTAAAGGAATTTTTTGTTGAGAAATTTTTTCCAAAGCCCTAATTAATCCTTGGGGATATCTAGTTAGCATTGCTGAGCCAGCGTCAGCCAAAAATTCTCTTTTTCTGGAAATCGCTAATTGAATTAAAGTAGCAACAATTGGCGCTAAAAAGGCAGCTAAAACACCTAAAAAAAAGAAAAGGATATTACCTCCTGAATTTTCATCTCTTCTTCGGCCGAACCAAAAACTTATTCTTAAAAACCAATCAGAAATCAAGGCAACAATGCCAACTAAAATGACAATAACTGTTGAAATTAAAGTGTCTCGATGCTTGATATGAGAAAGTTCGTGGCCAATAACACCTTCTAACTCGGCTTTGTCCAATAATTTAATTAAGCCAGTTGTTAGAGCGATAGCTGAATGTTTCGGATTTCGACCAGTGGCAAAAGCATTGGCCGAAGAATCTTCAATTAAATAAATTTTAGGCATAGGTAAACCAGCGGCCAAACAAAGATTTTCAACAGTCCGGTAAATTTGAGGATAGTCATCTTTTTTTATCTCTTTAGCCCTATTCAAAGCTAGGACAATTTTGTCGCTATGCCAATAACTGACAATACTCATCAAACTACTGAAAATAACAGCGGCAATTAAAAGCCAATTGGCTCGAAGAAGATAAGAAAAAAACCAGCCAAGAGCAATTATGAAAACCAAGAAAAAACTTATTAGTAAATAAGTTTTTCTTTGGTTTTGAGCAATGATGTCGTAAGTAGTCATAAGAAATGGAGGCGTGGGCGGGAATCGAACCCGCGAATGACGGTTTTGCAGACCGTTGCCTTACCACTTGGCTACCACGCCTTTTAAAATTAGAAAAAACGCATTAGTAGCAATAACGATTTCATTATATATTTTTTGAGAGATTTTTGTCAATTTTTTGTATAAATTCAGCGCAAAGCATAAAAGTAAACAAATCTAAAATCTAAAAAGTAAAATCTTAGATAAATTCGAATCTCGAATTTCGAAATTCGAAACAAATTCGAATTTTCAAATGACTAAGTGTTCGAAACGAATACCCCTCCCCCTCCTATTTCCTCCCCCTCCTCCGACTTATGTCGGAGGGGAGGATTAAGGTGGGGGTGGTCATTTGAACATTTGAATTTTGGTCATTGTTTCGGATTTCGGATTTCGAATTTCGAATTTTAAAATTTAGATTTAACTTTTTAGATGTGGTTTTTAGATTTAAGATTTTAGATTGAAAATTTTATTGAAAATTCGTCTAACTTAGGTATAATCTGATTTAGTGGAAATAAAGCAATTAAAAGAAAAAATAGAACTTTATTTAGAGATTTTTTTTCAAGAAAAAGAAAAAGAATTTAGAGGAAGCGAGTTTTTCAAAGAAGCAGTTAAGAAAATTAAAGAAATAACTTTAACTGGAGGAAAAAGGATTAGACCAATAATTTTCTTTTTATCTTTCTCGACTTTTTCCTCGAAGAAAAAAGAAGAAGCTCTTAAAACCTCCATTTTTCTGGAATTGATTCATAGTTATCTTTTAATTCATGATGACATTATTGATAACGACACTTTAAGAAGAAACAAGCCAACTACTTGGTATTCTTACGAACAATACCTAAAGAAAATGGGCCTGAAAAAAAATCAAGAAAAAATGGCTAAAGATTTAGCTATAATTGCTGGTGATTTGGCTTGCTCTTGGGCATATCAAATTCTTTCTCAAAGTAAGTTTGCTGAGGAATTAAAAATTAAAGGCCTGGCTAAATTAAATGAAATGCTAGCAAAAGTAATTGAAGGTCAGTTTTTAGATATTCTTTTGCCCTTAAAAAAGAAAATAAAGAAAAGTCAAATTCTCCGGGCCTATCTTCTCAAAACTGCCTCTTACACTTTTCAATACCCTTTTCAAATAGGAGCCATTTTGGCTGGCCTTTCCCCTCAAAAAGCCGAAGAACTTTCTTCTTTTGCTTTACCCTTGGGAATTGCTTTTCAAATTCAAGACGACATTTTAGGGTTGTGGGCAAAAGAAAAAGAAATTGGCAAGCCGTTGGCTACAGATTTGCGAGAGGGAAAAAGAACCTTGCTTTGGTACTTTGCCAGTCAAAAAATAAAAGAAAGAGATAAAAATTTCCTTCAAACTTTAATTGGCAAAAAAAGATTAAGAAAAGAAGAAATTGAAAGAGCTAGAGAAATTTTTTCTTCTTCTTTGGCTTTGGCTAAAAGTAAAAAACTAAGCCAGCAATTAATCAATCAAAGCGAAGAAAAAATTTTTTCTTTAAAAATAAAAAAAGAGGCAAAAGAGAACTTAATTGGTTTGGTTAATTTTTTAAAAAAAAGGAATGTTTAATCTTCTTAAAGAAAAAATAGAAAATTTGCCTGAAGAAAAAAGGGCTGCTTATAACCTTGCTGAGATAAAAAGGGCTTTTGACTTTGCTGAAAAAGCCCACCGAGGGCAAAAAAGGAAAAGTCAAGACGATTACATTATCCATCCTCTTTCAACTGCTTTGAAAATCATTGATTTCGGTTTACTAGACAATGCTTCGATTATGGCTGCTCTTCTTCACGATGTTCCAGAAGATACTCAGTATTCGCTGAATGATATAGAAAAGAATTTTAACAAAGAAATTAGATTTTTAGTTGAAGGAATAACCAAGCTTGGCCAAATTAAATATCGGGGCAGAGAAGAGAGAAAACTAAATATTAGAAATATGATTATTGCTATGGCTGGTGATGTTAGAGTAATTTTAATTAAATTGGCCGACAGATATCATAATATGGAGACATTGGATTATTTGCCGCCAGAAAAACAAAAGAGGATTGCTTTGGAAACTTTAGAAATTTACGCTCCTCTGGCTTATCGTTTAGGAATGGGAAGAGTGGCTGGCAATTTAGAAGATTTGGCTTTCCCTTATGTTTATCCTGAAGAATTCAATTGGCTGATTAAAAATTTGAAAGAGAGGAGAAAGCCTTTAACTAAATATTTAGAAGGGGTTATTCCTCTAATTAAAAAAAGATTGGAAGAAAATGAAATCTATCCCTTGAAAATTTATTATCGGGTCAAACATTACTATAGTTTATACAAGAAGCTTTTAAATTATGATTTGAATTTTGAGAGGGTTTACGATATTGTCGCTTTAAGAATTATTCTTCAAAACAAAGAGGAATGCTATCAAACTTTGGGAATAATTCATAAATATTGGCCTCCTCTGCCAGGCAAAATTAAAGATTATATTGCTCTGCCCAAACCAAATGGCTATCAAGGATTGCATACAACCGTCTTTTGCGAGAACAAAAAGAAAGTAGAATTCCAGATTCTGACTGAAGAGATGTATCAAAAGAATGAATTTGGAATTGCCTGCCACTGGTACTACAAAGAAGTCGCTAGGAAAAAAGTCAAAGGCAAAACCATTCCACCAGAAGAAGAGCTTCGCCTTTTTAACCAATTAAGAGAATGGAAGGAGACCTTTTTGAAATCACCAAAGAAAGAGACCAGCAAACTAATAGAATCATTTAAAATAGATCTATTAAAAGACAGAATCTTTGTTTTAACACCTAAAGGCGAAGCCATTGACTTACCAAAAGGGGCAACGCCGGTTGATTTCGCCTATGCTATCCACACAGAAATAGGCGACCACTGTTTTGCTGCCAAAGTTGATGGCAAATTAGTTCCTTTAAGTTATCAACTTCACTCTGGTGAGGTAGTAGAAATAATTACTCAAAAAAAGAAAAAACCTTCTAAATCTTGGTTAAAATTTGTCAAAACTTCTTTGGCTAAAAGAAGAATTAAAAATCTTTTATTGAAAGAAAAAATATAATTATTCTCCCATTTCTGGATGATATTTAA